>JBMNNU010000062.1:0-14167 GCA_050942695.1 Chloroflexota bacterium | reverse complement strand
CGCCATCGCTACGGAAGGGGACGAAGAGATCCGGCAGCACGTAGACGAGGTCATCTACGTACCTGAAGTACCGGAGCTGCTATCACCCTTCGTCAACGTGATTCCCATGCAGTTGTTCAGCTACTACGCTGCTGTGAACCGTGGCTGTGACGTTGACCAACCGAGAAACCTGGCAAAGAGTGTTACTGTCGAGTAGGGTTTTATGCGAATCGCGATCGTTGGTAACTTTGGCCTGGGCGGAAAGCAGACTATGGCTGTTCGGGCTCTGCCGATAGCCCAGGCCTTGGTTAAGCGCGGCCATGCAGTCCAGATGGCGCTGCCAGTTCGCTGCCGCGAAGATCGCGATGGTCATCGAGAGATCGAGGGCGTTCAGATCCGGCTTGCTGATCCCAAGCTTCGCGTAGGTGGTCTCTCCCACCTATGGCAACTGATGCAATTAGCTCGGTACTGCTGGGAGTGGCGCCCAGAAGCGTTGTACTGCTTCAAACCCATAGCCTACTCTGGGGCTATCCTGGCGCTCTTCCGAGGGCTTCGGCGCCTCCGGTTGTACCACGGGTTGATCGCCCTAGACACCGACGACTGGGAGGGGAAAGGGGGCTGGAGCGAGCGGTTCTCCATCCCGAGATGGTTGAAAGGGTTCATCGCCGCCCAGGAATCCTGGTGCTTGAGGCACGCCGATGTCGTTACTGTAGCTAGCCTCGAGCTGGCAGAGCTGATAAAGAGCACCGGCAGAGCCGAAACGATCTACCTACCCAACGCTATCTCCGCCTCCTCTCCCGGCCTTCTAGCGTCCACCGGGAAAAACCTACACTCCATCCTTGCGGATGAGCAAACTAGTCCTGGGAGCGCGAGCGGCCCATTCACACTTACAGGGGATGGACAGGCTAGTCCTGGGAGCGCGGGCGGCTCGCTCGCACCCTTAGGGGATAGACGCCCCATCGTGTTGCTATACACCCGATTCGTGGAATTTGGGGTAAAGCGTGTTCTAGATGTTCTGGAGCAGATCCTAGCTAGAAGGGGTGATGCGCTCCTGCTGGTAGTAGGGCGGGGACTGGAGGGAGAGGATGAAGAGCTGAGAAAGGCTGCTGCGGATCGCGGCATCGATCAAAGCCTTCACCTAGCCGGATGGGTGCCTTCCAGAGAGCTACCGGATTACTTCGCCGCAGCGGACGTGGCTATTTACCCTATGGACGATACGCTTCTCAACCGGTCCAAGTGCCCCATGAAGATGCTCGATCTGCTTGCTGCCGGGGTGCCGGTCGTGGCCGACTCGGTCGGCCAGGCGTGCGAGTACATATCCGACGGTCGAACAGGGGTTCTCGTCAACCCAGATTCCCCTCAGATGATGGCAGAGGCTGTCGTATCTCTCCTGGAAGACCGTTCACTAAGGCAGGTGTTGAGTGAGAACGCCCGTAAGGACGTTCAAGCGCGTTGGAGTTGGGATAGATGGGCGCCGGTTGTGGAGAATGCGCTTACCTCTTATCCAACCACTCGATCTGGATCACCTCCTGCACCGATTCAAACTCCGGATCCCCGGTGATCAGGGAAGCAGACTCTCGTTGAGCGAGTGCCGCGGCAAAGGCATCAGCGTAAGACATAGGATGGCGAGCCTTGATATGTGCGGCTGCGAAAGTCAATCGTGGTATCTTACACCATCAGAGGTTGGACAGCGTCCTCGACTGGGGGTACATTCCAAATCATGGAGAGGCGGATATCGGCAAAGGGCTCGTCCTGCTCTGCTGAGATAATCCCGCGACGTAACAGCTCGAGAAGGGCTAAAAAAGTCGCCACGATCTCATGAACGGTATCTCCGGCCAATTCAGAGAATACGGCCGAGCCCTTCGAAGTTAAACGATCTATCAGGTGCTCGATCCTGTCCGCTACGGTGACCTGCGGGGATAGCTCGAGGGCTTCCGGTTTTCGCTGGAGGGCTTTCAACATCCTGATCATAGCTGCTCTCAGCACCTCGGGAGGGATCGGCCCCAGAGGCGGCTCTGGACGCGGCGGCACTCCTGCAGATGGTTGAGGGGTGTAGCTTCTCCGGTCGCTTTCCTCCAGTTGGCGCAACTGTTCAGCGGCCTCACGAAATATCCGGTATTCGAGCAATCGCTGCTGCAGTTCTGCCGCGACGTCCGGCTCGTCAACCTCGATCGGCGCCGAGGGCAGCAGCTCTCGCGACTTCAGCAGCAGCAGCCTCGCCGCGATCACAAGGAAATCCGCCAGTATCTCCGGATCGACCCCGACAAGTTGCCGCATCCTCTCCAGATACTGATCGGCTACCTGAGCGATGCTGATCTCTGTGATGGGGAGTTTGCGACGCTCGATCAACTCCAAAAGGAGAGCCAACGGCCCAGAAAAGGCTGGAATATCCAGCTCAAGGTCTATTGAAGGTTTTTGACCTGCAACAGCAGGTGGCTCAATGGCGATAGCTGTCACTGCGAGGAGACCAATCAGAAGTATTGCAAGCAGGAACTATAACATATCTCGGCTTAGGGGAAAATGGCGCAGCTTCTGGTATTCCGGCCCCAAGCGGCTGAGGTGGCTCTCCATCAGCACGAACTCCGTGACGTCGATTGGAGGAAGTGTGGAGAAGCTAAGCCCCTGAAATTTGCCGTAGATCCGCTGAGAGGTATCCTTACGGAGGGATGGCCTCGCCCTCGCCAGGGTGATGTGGGGCACCAAAGGTTTCCGATCGAACGGGATGCCCTTACTGGAGAGATGGGCGGAAACTGAGCTGTGCAACTGCTGCAGCTCTTTCGGCACTTCGGTTATACCAACCCATAGGACCTTGAGATTGTGAGGCTGCCCGAAGCAACCGAGCCGTCCCAGAGTTATGCGGAAAGGGGATACATCTTTGCTCGCCGCAACCAACGCGCTCTCGATGAGTTGGAGCGATCCATCGGGTTGATATCCCAGGAAGGCGATAGTAATGTGGAGTAGCTCTGGGCGTACCCATTTGAGATCAGCGCCCCCGATAGGCTCCAACTCACGTCGAATCCTCGCTAGCTCCTGTCGCCAGCTTTCAGCTATCTCGATGGCCACGAACAGACGGCGCTTGTGTTCCTGCTTGCCCTGGTTTTCCATACGCTACTCCTCGCTATCAGGCCTGAGGCCGAACAGGCGAGTTGCGTTTCCCCCGATTACCGCTGCGTGCTGGTCTCGAGGCAGGCTCAACTGCTCCATCCGCTGTAAGAAACGGGTTTGCCTGAGTACGGGGAAATCGGTTGCCCACAGCACTTTCTCAAAACCGACAATATCCCCAACGTGACGAAATATCTGATGCGCATATAAGTAGGAGGATGCTGCTGAATCATAATAAACATTCCGCGACAACCTGCGCACTTCCGGCATCAGCTCGTAGAAGGGATAGCCGCCGCCCCAATGGGCGAGGATCAGCTTAACATCGGGGAAGGCCTGCACGAGCGGCCAGATTGCTCCCGGCGTCACACTCTCCTTACCTGGGTAGGAGTGGCCAACAGGCTCGCTAGCATGAGTCATAATCGGAAACCTATGCTCCGACGCAAACTGAAAGAGCACTTCAATCCTTTGAATATCGCTCAACTGGTAACCCTGCCCGTCGGGCATCAGTTCGCCTACGCCCTTGGCCCCTTTCGCCAGGCAACGCTCTATCTCACCTAACGCTCGATCCCCAGCGAGGGGTTGGGTCGCCACAAGAGCCACTAAACGATCCGGGTAGCGAGCTATACTATCTAACAGGTAGTCGTTGTGCGTGACACACAGATCGTGATCGGCCCATCCGAAACCGCAGATAACTGAAATGTCGACCCCGGCAGCATCCATCTCTTCTATCAGGTCTTCCGCGGTGGCAATCTTCGCACTGGGGTTGGCATATAGCTCTCCGAAGAAGCGATCGGTCTGACAATAGCTCTCCCGATGCCGGGCCACCTCCGGAGGGAAGATGTGGGTATGAGCATCTACGATCAGCATAGTACCATCTCAGTAAACAGTGTGGGATTGGAGTATGAGCCCCAATCCCACCAAATAGCTAATTCAATAGTAACGCAATACTACTTCTTTGTCAGCCATACCTGGCCTAAAGACCTACGTCCAGGTATCGCCGAACCATCCATCGCCGTCACGAATAAATCATTAACGTAAGGAGGAACCAGTATGAAGTACTCCTGGTGCATCAAGAATGCCATAACTGCATCGTCTACGATCATCTGCTGAGCTTCAGCCCACATATCCATCCGCTTCTTTTCGTCGGTCTCTCCGACTGCTTTTCCAACCAGATCATCGAATTCGGGATTGCTGTAGTTAGTGAGATTGTTGCCGGCTCCCGACCGGAACAGTTCCGGAAGCCAGTTGTCCGGATCTGGGTAATCGCCGTTCCACCCAATGAACCCCATCATGTACTCCCCATTCATGACAGCCTGGGAAAAGGTCTTAGACTCCATCGGCTCTAATGTGACGTCGATCCCCAGGTGCACCTTCCACTGCTCCTGAAGGAACTGCGCCATGATCGGGTTATTCCGCATATTGGGGTACTGCAGGGTGATCTCCGGTAGCCCCTGGCCTTCCGGATAGCCGGCTTCTGCCAGCAACTGCTTCGCGCGAGCAGGATCTAGCTTGTACTGTTGTCCGAGATCGGGCTGGTGGCCAGGCATCCCCTGAGGGATCCAGCTATAGGCTGGCTGGTTTACCCCTTGCTGCACCTTATCGATCAGGGCTTCGCGGTCGATAGCGGTCGAAAGCGCTTGGCGCACCTTAACGTTGTCAAAGGGCTTCTGTTGATGGTTGAACATTAGAGCGACAGTGCTGAGCCTGGGGATCCTAACCAACTGTTTGCTCAAGGCAGGGTCATTTTTTATCTGCTCGAACAGCGCCGTCGGGATTTTTCCGATCTCGCGCTCACCGTTCAAAAAAGCTGCGTACTCCGCCTGCGCATCGGCCACCATGGAGAGCACAATCTGTTTCAATTTCGGCTTCGGCCCATAGTAATGCTCGTTGGGCACCAGGGTGATGTGGTCCTGGTGGACCCATTCGGCCAGCTTGAACGGCCCTGTTCCTACGTAGGTCTTGGGATCATCGGTCCATTTATCGACCTTATCTGGTGGGCTGTTGTCCTTCAGAATATCCTCCCTAAGAGGGACCGTCGGCCATAGTGCAGTAAGCTGTAAGAAGCTTGCCCGCGGCTCTTTAAGTTGGATCTCAAGTGTGTAGTCGTCTGTGGCTTTGACCCCCACGGCATCTCTGAGGGCTTTCAACCTCGCGGGGTCTTTCTCCTTAGAGCTATTATATTCTTCAGCACCGACAATACTATAGTAGAAGGAGGCGTACGCCGCGGCGATGGACGGGTCGAGGAGCCGTTTGATTGAGAATTCGAAATCTTTGGCGGTTACCGCTTTGCCATCGCTGAATTTGGCGTCGGTTCGCAGTCTGAAAATGTATCTTTTCCCATCTTCGGAGATACCCCCGTTTTCTTGCGAGGGGACCTCTTTCGCAATAGCAGGTTGGAGATTCAGCTCTTCATCGAACTTCAATAACCCCTCAAACACCAACTCTATCACAGAGTAGGACGCATCCCAGGCGGCTAGACTGGGGTCTAATGTAGGCGGCTCCCCGCCTATGCTAACCCTGAATATTTGATCAGGATCCATCTCTGCGCTTTTTGGCGCCGAGATAGGAAGCTGCGTTGCTGCTGCCGGGGCCGCAGTTGCCTCAGGGGTGTCCTCGGGCTGGCTGGTCACAGCAGTCGGATGTTGGGATTGGGGTGGCTCCGGTTGCCCTTGACATGCCGCTATTATGGAGACAACAACAAAGAGCATTGTTGTAAAGACAGCTAATTTCGCAAGCCTCGACACGGGCTTCTCCTTTCTTATTACATGGGAGAAGAAATAGATGGGAAAGAGGATAGTTCTTTCAAACGAACTCAGCGCAATGATATCACTTCTAAAATCAAAGTCAACTTCGCCAACTACTGCCTACGCTGAGTGAAATGGTTGTTCTATCTCAAATACTCGAGATCAGGCGAGTCCGAAAGGTCGATAGCTTCCCTTTGGATCAACACGGCGATGTCTTTCTCATCTAACTCCTTCTCAATCACCAATAAGCTGTACAGTATCGTCTGAGTGAAGTGGAGTTCGACCTTGTTTTAATATCTGGGAGCATCATAGCGGAGCACGGATTGTTCGGTCAACGCAAACACTGATAGTAGCACCACAATAAAATAGATTACAATTGGGACATCCCGCTTACTTGTTCGACAGGATGGTTGTGCGGAGCAGAATGGCAAGTGTCAAAGTCTCCACGGGGCACAAAATAGGTGGGCCAGTTGGCGCCGTAGCGGTAATTGCTGTTGCAACCGTTGCCCAGGGCCAAATTGTCGGTCGAGAGTACCTCGTAGACGGGCTTTTCCTTTATACCATCGCGCTGTTGCTTGGTTTCCGGTTTCTGCCAAAGCTTCCTTCAGCCGATCACCCTAAAGCCGTTGATGCTTCCCGAGCAGCAGGCAAGCTGCTGAATTTAAATCGAACCGGCGTTTGGGTCGGAATAGCTACTCTGGCAGTCAATCTGATCGCGCTCTCCCTCTTTTCAGCAGACAGCCACCTTACTCTTGCCTGGATGCTATTTGGGGTGAGTATCGTATCGGCGCCTGTCTCGATCTGGTTGCTTTCTGGCAAACCACAAATTCGCCCGTTTTCCGGATGGCAATCGATGGACATCATTGCCCTCGTTATCGTGCTGATCGTCGCCGCTGCTTTTCGATTGCATCGACTCGATTCTCTCCCCTACGGGTTATGGTGGGACGAGGCATTCAGTGGACTGGAAGTGTTGAAGATAATGAACGATCCCAGCTACCGGCCTCTGTATCTCGCAGAACCCGCTTTTTACCGGTACTTGATGGTCGGATCGTTTGCGCTCTTAAGCCCTTCGATGCTAGGACTAAGAATCGTGGCTGTTGCTGGTGGAATGCTGGGAGTCCTTGCTATCTCTCTTTTAGGAAGAGAGCTGTTCGGGCGCCGCGTCGGTCTCGTAGCGGGCTTTTTCGTGGCTACCATGGCATGGCACGTCAACTTCAGCCGTATCGCATTCAACGCTATCTGGTCTGTAGCCTTCGATGCCCTATCCGTCTATTTTCTGATTCAAGGAATGCGCACCGGCAGGTTGCTGAGCTTTGCGCTAGCGGGAACAGCGCTCGGCCTGGGATTCAACATGTATTACACCTCCCGGCTTATCCCTCTAATCCTCTTCCTGTATCTTGGCCGTCGCCTGTTTTCGGAAAGAAGGGCCTTTTTTACCCGCCATCTACCGGGACTTCTGGTTTTCTGCGCCGTCACACTCATCACGATCAGCCCACTGGCGCAGTTCGCCCTTCAAAACCCAGAGGAATTCAACTCCCGAGCTAATCAGGTCACGATAATGAATGAGGTGCAGCGCCAAGGGTCTTATGCCCCTCTAGTGGAAAACCTGCGCAAACATATCCTGATGTTCCACTACGAAGGAGATGGTAACGGGCGCCATAACCTCCCGCGAGCGCCTATGGTAGACCAGGTAACAGCCGCACTCCTTATCCTAGGGCTGCTGATGGCTGTCAGGCAGCCCGGCCGCACCGAGGTCTTTCTTCTTTTGACCTGGTCGGTAGTGATGCTTTCAGGGGGTGTTCTGTCCCTCTCTTACGAAGCCCCTCAAGGGCTGCGGACAATTGACGAAATATCTGCAATCGCTCTCCTGGCCAGCCTACCGGTGGTAGCTTTATGGAGGCAACTGCAGCAGTTGCAATTGGGCGAATTCCGATTGGTGCTTCCGCCAGGCCTGCCCGATAGCTGGCAGGTTGCGGTATTGACGACGACCTTTGTCGTTATCGCGCTTCTCGCGATAGTAGGGATATTGAACTATCAGAGATACTTCGAATATCAGGCCAGGGACTACGGCAGTTGGAGCGTTTTTTCTACCGCAGAAACTGAGATAGGCCGGCAAATAAAGGCTGCGGGGCCTGTCCACGAAGTGCTGCTGGGAGAAACCTTTGTGAATCACCCGACCATCGAGTTTCTCACAGGCCGCAAAGATTATCGCCAGTTCGAACCAGCGGTGCATCTGCCGTTGAGTGGGATAAGAAACGCCGCGATCTTTCTTGAACCCCACAACCTTCAAGCGCTGGAACTGCTGCGTAGCTACTATCCTCAAGCAGATACTCGAATGTTTAAGTCCCCTAAAGAGGGCACCCCCATTTTGGTTTCGGCTATGGTACGCCAGGAGGAAATAGCCAGTCTCCAGGGTTTAACTGGAAGCTACTACCCCAACACGGAATGGAAGGGTGAACCGGCATTAACGGAAAAGGGTGTAGCCACTCGATTCGAAGGGAACAACCCTAGGTTGCCGGACCTGCCCTATTCGGCAACCTGGCAAGGGGTGCTCTCCGCATCAGAGTACGGGCGATATCTGTTCAAGTTGGAAGGGCCGCCAACAGCGAGACTATATATCGACGAAGAACCGTTGCTATCCAGCGGAGAGGAGAGCTCGCTTGTTCTGGCAAAAGGCCTCCACGCGATCAGAATCAACGCTATAGTAGAGGATTCATCGCCGATAGCAGTCCTCTGGCAACCCCCTGGGGTAGGCATATTGATGCCGATACCTCGGGAAGCTGTATTCGGCCCGCCCGTCACCAACAACGGGCTACTTGGTAGTTACTACGGCAACAAGCGGTGGGAAGGGGAAGCTGCTTTCCAGCGGATTGATCCCTTCCTGAACATGCGCATCCACCTTCTGCCTTTGCAGCGACCTTATAGCGTCGAATGGCGAGGTAAGATCGAGGCTCCTCGTTCGGGTGTTTATCGATTCGCGACGGAATCCGCCGATACCTCATGGGTTTACATAAACGACAAGCTAGTGGTGACTAACGAGGGCGCAAACAGGCAGATGATAGAGGGGACTGTCCACCTGGATGAAGGGCTCCACGATATCGCGGTGCGCTTCTTCGATGAGAGCGGCCACTCCTTCTTAAGGGTGTATTGGACACCGCCGGGAGGGCAGCGAGAGTTGCTTCCCAGGGAAAGGCTGTATCCACCTCAAGGGGCTTATCGCACCAGTACTCCAGCAAAAGAACCTCTACCAACTGTGGCTCAGCAGGGAATACCCGTCTCCATAACACCGAACATGGTCAGAGTGGAGTATCTGTCCAGCATCGTTGGGCCGCCCGGGCACTTGATGCAGCCGAAAGAGGTGGCAGTAAACCCGGATGGGCAGGTCTACGTAGTAGATAGGGAGGCTAGACGAGTTAGTTATTTTACGCCTGAGGGTGCGCTGGTGGGGCAGTTCCAGGCCGAGTTCGTAGAACCTTTCGCCGTTGCTGTAGCCCCTGGAGGGCAGTTGTTCGTGTTGGACTCGAAAGGTCGCGAGCCGATCATGATGTTCACACCCGACGGGAGATTGCTATCGCAAATGGGGGGCAATCTAGGGATGTACAGCCCTAGAGGCCTGTTTATAGACCCCTCTGGCGCTCTATATGTAGCCGACACAGGCAGAGGCCGCGTTTTGAAACTAGCGAGTACAGGCCAGTTGCTGGGGGAATTCCGCGGCTCCGGACAGTTGGAGCAGCCGGTCGCTGTCGTGGCTGCTGGAGACGGCACCATGTACGTTGCCGACGCCGAAAAACACCAAATGTTGGTGCTGGACGCCAAGGATCAGGTGCTACGAAGCTGGGCGATGATGCCGGCGACTACATTCGATGCCCCTGACGTCGCTCTCGGCCTCAGAGGTGAACTATACGTAAGTGATCCTCGCAACGGGGTTGTGAGGGTATTCGACCAGGAGGGCAGGACCCTGACAGAGCTAGGCTCACCAGGCGATCGAAACGGCCAGTTCAACTTACCAACCGGTATCTGTGTCGATGGTAGCGGCCAACTCTGGGTAGCCGATACAGGAAACAAAAGGGTGCAGAGATGGATCATTCGATAAGCGAAACAGATATGCAGGAGAAGAGGGATTGCGAGTTGGGCTCGACCCAATTCACCCCTGTTCGTCACTCGGCAATCTCACCATTACTGATCACAATCATAACAAGAATCCTGAAACCGTTAACCCCTCTCCTGTTGATCGTAGCCCTGGCTGGTGCTGGCCTTGGACAGTTTTTTTTGATCAGCCGGCAAAACAACGCCTCAGCAACAGCCTATTACGCCCTCGGCATTACAGCATTCCTGCTGACCCTTATAGCCCAGCGCTTTGCCACATTACGGGACGGCCGCACATCAACTACTGCCAGTTTGGAGTCCGTATCGAAAAGGGCAAAGCTTGGTTGGACGGCAGCATTTTTCATGGTGGCGTCTTTGGGAATGGTCAACGTAGCGGAATTATCCGGCCTAGCGCTGCTTCTCTGGATGGGTAGTTTAGCAGCCGCGCTATTCGCTACGGCTCCACCGGAAGCATCCCTTAGCCGCAAGTTTGCCGGGTTATGGGCAACGATCCCTGGAAGAATCACCAAGGGAGAGGCCATCATCTTCACCCTTATCGTCGCTGTTGGCTGTGTCCTCAGGCTGTACGATCTTGAGGGATACCCTTCAGGGATTCACGGAGATGAAACAGGATTCGGGTTGATTGCCGAAACCATCCTTAATGGACGGGGGCCGAATCCTTTTGGAACGGCTTTCCTAGGCGATCCTGCCCTATACCTGTACATTGAGGCTCTGTTCATCGCGTTTTTCGGGCATACGATTACCGCCCTTCGGCTGTTTCCTGCGATAAGCGGTGTAGTTACACTATTCGTTTTCTATTGGTTCATGAGGTCTCTATTTGGCGTTCGGCCAGCGCTGCTGGCCCTTGCACTCCTGGCAGGTAGCGCAGTCCATGTGAACTTCAGCAGGATTGCACTCAACGTCCCTCAGGTACCTCTTCTAACCTGTGTAACGCTATACGCACTCTGGCGTGGGCAACAAAGCAGGTCAACTTTCTGGTGGTTTTTATCAGGGGTTGCCGGTGCTCTTGCGATCTATTTCCATTTCGGCGGTAGATTGGTACCGCTGATGGTAGGGTTGTACTTCCTATATCTGCTACTCCGCTGGCCAAAGAAATGGAAAGTCTGGCTAAATGGCTCAGCCTTCTCCCTGCTAGGCGGGATCATGGCCCTTGCTCCGATGGGCGTTCATCTTGCTACTCGTACCCATCTCTTCACCGATCATGTATCTGAACGGTTCATACTGAACCATTGGGCGCGCGTTTCAGAGGTCCACGGAACCGATAGCTTCATAGGGGTGGTCCTGGGGCAGATCAAAATCAACCTTCTGGCTTTCATATCCGGGGTGGATGCCAGTACATTCTACACCTTTACTGGCCTTCCAATGCTTTCCCCGCTGCTCGGCCCCCTGGCGATCCTGGGATTGGTGTTGATGCTCACCAGATTGCCGGATAACAGATATGCTCTACTAACGATCTGGTTCTGGACAGTTGTTGTGATTGGGGGAGCATTGACCATCGATTCCCCGCAGGCACATAGATTAATGCCTGCAGTGCTTCCGGCGGTCGCAGGAATCGCGTTAATCCTGGATTGGACGATCAACCTCTGTCGACAGCTTGGAAACCCTGCTGGCGAGGCGGCTATGCTTGCTGCGGCTGCCTTGATTCCGCTAACAGCCGGGTATTACGATAACCGCAACTACTTCGGCCCGGCAGCCGAAGCCAAACCGTGGGAGCCGACTACCCTCCAAGCCAGGTACATAGCCGCTCTTGGTCCTGAGTATCGGGCATACACGCTGGGGACGCCTCATATCTATTTCGACCATTCAGTCACCCGATTTATGGCGCCGAATGTTGAGGGCGACAGCATCCATAATCCACCGGCCTTGCTCCCAATGCCGGTAACCGCTGACCGAGACCTGGCTTTCCTGGTTTACCCTCACATGGAGGGATACCTCCCGCTCCTCCGTTCCATATACAGTGAAGGCGAAATCGAAAAAGTAGATGGGAAAAAATCTCAACCTATGTTTACCGTCTTCAAGGTGCCTCGCTCGAATATCGCAGCCTATAAGGGATTAACAGCGCATTACGGCTCTACATCGAGAGTCGAATCGGACGCTCATTCGCTAGGTGGAGGGGCTTCATCGTATCCGACTTCAGCGTCCTGGACTGGAAGCTTATATATCGAACGACCGGGAAAGTACAAAATTGTTGTAGAAGGCTCTCCGGCAACGGTGAACCTCGACGGTATAGCTGTTGAGCCGGGGCAGGAGCGTCAGCTTTATCGGGGTTGGCATCAATTGGAGATCAAAGGCGAGCTAAAAGATGCAAAGTCCCGGCTTGTCTTAAAATGGGGTATGGTTGACCAACAACCTTCCACTGTACCAACGAAAAATATAGATGCTCGACGGCTAGATGGCCATCTTCAATGCCAGATTGTAACCGCATCCGGAACCACAATCGAGAGATGGGATCGCGCGATAGGGTTCCGACTCCTGTCTGATGCGTGGAACCTTCATCAATCGGCCACTGCCACCTGGGCTGGGACATTGAAGGTCGAAGTACCAGGGGAGTATCGCCTCACCTTGAATTCTGACGGTCCGGCAGAAGTAAGATTGGCAGAAAGACGGGTGATAGCCGTTCCGGAAGGAACCACAAACTTACGTTCTGCGTCATCTACAGCCCAGTTGTCTGCAGGGTCTTATCCAATCGCTGTGCGTTATTACGCAGCCAACCAACCTGGGACGTTGGAACTACTCTGGACGCCTCCCGGCGGCCAATCGACCATTATTCCACCTGAGGCATTTGAATCGCCTCACCTGATACAATAGCCCTATGAATGAAGTCCATTCTTCTCAAGTATCTGGACAACGTTTACCTCTCACAGCGAATGTACGCATTATCCTTGCTTTGGTGGGGATACTGATCATCGCAGCCTTACCCAGGCTGTATGACCTCAATTGGGATTCTAGCCACTACCTCCATCCGGACGAGCGCCATATCGTCATGGTAACGATGGATAGAATAAGCCTCCCATTCCCTAACCTGGAGGACGCCCATCTAACCGATCCAAAACGGAGCACGCTCAACCCACGGTCCGTCGATCCTGCCAGCGGCCAGCCTCGGAGCTTCGCATACGGAGCGTTGCCTCTCTACCTGTTGAAGCTGGTAGGCCATGCGGCCTCCCCGCTGTGGAAGGCAGCTACAGGCATCGATGGGCTGACCATATTAGGCCGGTTGCTTTCCGTTATCTTCGACCTAGGTACCGTGCTACTTGCTTTTCTGATTGGACGTCGGCTGTACGGAGCCCGAGCAGGGTTGCTCGCGGCTCTTCTGCTGTCTTTTACCGTTCTGCATATCCAGTTGTCACATTTCTATGCGTCCGACACGCTGTTGACCTTCTTCTTGATGGCCACCCTCTATTTTGGACTGGAGGTCGTCGAGCGCCCCTCTAAGAGTCGAGTCGCCTTGATGGGTATCGCAGCAGGCTTAGCCCTCTCTTGCAAGGTATCCGCTGCCCCGGTGCTCCTCGCCTGCGCTGTCGCCTGCTTTCTGGCTGGCAAACAGGCCACCAATACCACCGCAGCGGAAACGATAGATACAGATTCTGGAGAGAAAAATGGCGCAGGGCTCAGGCCGATCGACGGCACCATATTCGCCGGTGTCGCGGCCGTAGCGGTCTTCCTGCTGTTCCAGCCGTACGTCCCGATGGACCCACAAACCTTCTTGAGAGATATCAGGTACGAAAGCGAGATGGTTCGGGGTATCCAGATACCACCTTATACCATCCAATATATCGGCACCGAACCGGTAATCTACCAGTTGAGAAACCTCTTCTCCTGGACCGCCGGGCCGGCTTTAACAGTAGCGATCTTGATAGGGCTGATGGCGCTGGCAGTCCGTCTTGCCTGGCATCGCCGCCCTAGTGAATGGGTAATAGCTGCCTGGTTGATTCCCTACCTGATCATCACTCTCAGCTTTCAGGTCAAGTTCGTCCGCTATCTGCTTCCCGTAATGCCGCTGCTCGTGATACTGGCTGCAGCCTGGATATCGGCTCTGGTGCCAAATTCCCTCAGGCTCGGCAACTGGCGCTGGAGGATAGGAGTCGCTGCTCTGCTGATCGTCATCGGTGGAACGGTTCTCCAGGCATTAGCCTACACATCAATCTACGATTCCGAGCATACACGGGTTCGAGCCAGCAGGTGGATATATGAAAATGTGCCTCGCGGCGCATCTCTGGCAGTCGAACACTGGGACG
>JBMNNU010000061.1:0-14313 GCA_050942695.1 Chloroflexota bacterium | reverse complement strand
GGGACGCCTCATCAAGTGACCTCCTAGCATCAATCGCTAAAAATGGGCGCACCTGTTCCAGGGAGCGTTGGTCGCGTGATCGATCCGGAGTGACCACGCATGTGGAAACAGGGCATCGTCCGATTTGGGCATTTACCCGTTCGAGCCAGAGAACGGGAAGGGGCATAACGTCACGAAGGTGTACCACAAAGTGGGGTGTTCGTCAATAGATACCGAAAAAAATATTGATGAACAACCCCATTGATGTCAATTTGACCTCGTTAACCAGGTAAAGCTAAACTACTTATGTGAATTTTATTCGACTTCGTAACACTTAATAGAAACCAGGGAGGTTTCTGGTCAAGTGAGTAAAAGTAAACTGACCCTTCGGGCCTTGCAGGACATGAAGCAAGGGGGTCGTAAGATCAAGATGATAACGGCCTACGACTATCCAACGGCTCTGCTGGTAGACAAGAGCCCGATGGATATGATCCTGGTGGGAGATTCTCTGGGGAATGTTGTGCTGGGCTACGAAAGCACAGTACCGGTAACCATGGATGAGATGGTTCACCACACAAAGGCCGTTGTACGAGGCGCTAAGAACACCTTCGTGGTTGCGGACCTGCCCTTTATGTCCTACCAGGTCTGCATCGAGGATGCCGTTCGCAACGCTGGCCGTTTGGTAAAAGAAGCTGGCGCCGATGCTGTAAAGCTGGAGGGAGGAGCCCCCGTCGCGGCTGCAGTTCGGGCAATCGTCGCTGCAGGTATTCCCGTTATGGGACATCTGGGATTGACTCCTCAGACCGCCACCATGTTGGGTGGACTGAAAGCTCAGGGAAGAGATGCATCAGCAGCCAGAAGTATTCTGGCAGATGCGAAGCTGCTCGAGGATGCTGGCGCCTTCTCTCTGGTGTTAGAGGCTATACCTGCTAGCCTGGGAGAAATGGTTACCAAGGAACTCACTATCCCCACCATCGGCATCGGTGCAGGCCCGCAATGCGATGGCCAGGTGCTGGTGATACACGATATTCTTGGACTTTTCGACCGCTTCGTACCCAAATTCGTCAAGCAATATGCCGCTCTCGGTGATGCTGTATCGCAGGCGCTGGAGTCTTATTGCCTCGATGTGGATAGCGGAGAGTTCCCTGCAGCCGAACACTGCTATAACATGAAACGCGACGAATTATCCAAGCTGATGGAGGGTTAGCTTTCAGTGAAGCTGCTTGTTGTCGGACCCGGCGCTATGGGTACCCTCTTCGCCGGCCTGTTGGCCGAAGGCGGTCACGAGGTATGGCTCTTAGGACGGCGGCCTGATGTCGTCGAGACTATCGCCCGTAAGGGGGTAACCTGGGTTCGTGGCGACAGAACAAGAACAGCCATGGTGCGATCGATCCTGCAAGCCAGGGATGCCTGGCCGGTCGATCTAGCGTTGATTTTCGTGAAGGCCTACGACACCCTCCAAGCAGCAAAAGATGCACTCCCCGCCATGGGGCCGAATAGTGTAGCCTTGACTCTGCAGAACGGGCTCAACAATGTCGAGGCTATCGCTTCGGTTGTCGGAAGGGAACGAACCCTTGCGGGCGTCACCGCTTACGGCGCGACCCTCCTGTCTTCAGGTGTAGTGAGGCACGGGGGTGAGGGGGAGACTGCCATCGGAGAATTGGACGGCCGAGAGACCAACCGGCTGTTGCGAGTGGCGGATGCCTTTCGGAAAGCGGGCATCGAGGTGGAGATCTCCCATCACGTCGACAACCTGATTTGGGGCAAGCTCATCATCAACGCTGCTATCAATCCTCTTACAGCTCTCTTGCGGATGCGGAACGGACAACTTTTGTCGCAACAGGAAACCCGCGAGCTGATGGCTACTATAGCCCTCGAGGGGGCCTCTGTCGCTTCATCCAAAGGGATAACGCTGCCCTACGAGAACCCTGTGGAAAAAGCGGAAACAGTATGCCGATTGACCGCTTCAAACCGCTCATCCATGCTCCAGGATGTGGACAAAGGAAAACTGACGGAGATTGACTGTATTAACGGAGCCGTGGTTCGAGAGGGCAGGGCATTGGGAGTCCCTACCCCCGTGAACTGGACGATCGTCCAGTTGATTAAAGCCCTGGCTCCTACCCTTGGCGAGCCAACTCGAGGATCCTCGTTAACGCTAGCCCGGCCTTTTCCCTGATCAACGCATCGGCTTGATCGTCAATGTAGGTAGGGGTCAGATTCACGATCACCAGACGAGCCCCAGCGTTCACCGCGTAGACGGGCATTTGAGCGGCAGGATACACTACCAGAGTCGACCCAATGGCAATGAATAGGTCGCATTGCTTCGACCGTTTCTCTGCCCGCCTGGTTTCCCTCTCAGGCATTGGCTGCCCAAAGGACACAGTGTTCACCTTCAGGATGCCCCCGCAGTCGGGGCATTCTGGGATTGTTACTCCAGATTCCAACACCTGTTGCCACTGGCTACGAGGCGACCAATGGCTGCAGTTGAGACATTCCACCCAATGGGTGCTGCCGTGGATTTCGATAACCTTTTCGGGTGAGTTGCCGGCCTTCTGATGGAGCCCGTCGACATTCTGGGTGATTACACAGTCCAGTTTGCCCCATCGTTCCAACTCCGCTATAGCAAGATGAGCTGGGTTGGGCTGGGCTTGTGCTAAGGTCGGATAGGTCTCGCGACTACGAATCCAGTATCTTTCTCTAGCTTCCCGACTGGCAAGGAACTCGCCGAACTCCACCGGCGCATAGCGACTCCAGATGCCGCCCGGACTCCTGAAGTCGGGGATACCCGATTCCGTGCTAATCCCTGCTCCGGAAAAAACGACTATCTTTGACGAATCTCGAACCAACTGCGCTGCTCGTTCGATTGCTCGTTCCATGTTGTTTTCCATAGCGCAACCACTCCGCAGATTTTGTCCCCCATTCTAACATGACATGGCAGCCGATGGCGGTGGGCCTGATTTCCCATTGCAAAAAAGAGCCGTAGTGATGATGCTTCCCAGAAGTTGTTGATCGTGGATCTTTGGATCACGAAAAGCCTAAAAAAAAATAGCTTCTATGCCTTTCGTGTCCCTCCGTGATATCGAAATTATCGTGGTCGTGTAGTGGTAGTGCATCTTCAACAAAGAATCCAGAAACCCGATCCCGCCTTACGAGAACGAACGGATTGGAAGTACTCTCTCCTGATTGCCCTCCTTTGTGTGGTTGGCGTCAGGCTGTTTCTCACTGTCTTACTGGCGGGAGTAGCAACCTATCTTCCTCGGCCGGAGTTGCGCGAACGCTACGCTACTACTAGGGTAGAAATGATCGACACCGGTTGGGAGGGGCTTTTGCTGGGGGTGTGGCAGCGGGAGGATGCTCTCTGGTACCAGAAGATCGCGACAGTCGGCTACTCGACCGACGACATGACCCCCCAACTCTTCCCTCTTTTTCCATTGGCCATGAGGGTCGTTTCTGAGGCCACAGCTCTCCATCCCATCGCTGCGGGCATCTTGGTCTCCGAGATATCGCTATTGGTCGCTCTCTTTCTGCTTCACCGGTTGCTATTACCCCGCTATGGAGTTGGCGCAGCCAACCGGACGCTGGTGTACATCGCGTTGTTCCTTCGGCGTTCTTTCTGCACGGACCGTTCAGCGAGAGCCTCGCGCTTTTTCTCGCCATTCTGGCCTTCTATCTCATCTCGAGAAGTAGATGGGTAGAAGCGGTGGCAATAGGATATCTTGCGGGTTTGGCCAGGCCTCAGGGAATGCTGTTGGGGATACCGCTGGCCGTCCAGCTTTGCATCGTCGAAAGATCCGGCAAGAGATCGATATCTCTTGCTCGCCTTAGATGTGAGCTGCCTCGGGTACTAGCATTGGCTGCTGCTCCGGTGGGAGGCTTTGCCACCTTCAGATGGCTGGTTGAAACACCCTGGGATAATCCCGATTTCCGGGGAGGCACCGGACCTATGGCTCACCAGTCGCTGAGCATCCCCGGAATAGATATCGTGTTCGCAATTCAGCGCATCCTTGCCGGCGATGCATACCATGTGGACTATTTCGATCTTTCCCTGGCCGTTGGCTTCCTGTTGCTGGCTGTGGTTGGCTTTAGGAAGTTGGAGATTGGTTACGCCATCTACGCTTTACTCTTCATACTGGCGCCGCTCGCCAGGTCATCGCCATTATTCCCGTTGATGAGCTTTCCACGCTTCGTCCTGCTGCTTTTCCCGTGCTTTCTAGTGCTTGCTCTGTGGGGCAACTGCCGGTGGTTGCATCTCAGCATTATCTTCTTCTGGATCCTGCTTCTATGCTACTGGGCCGGCGCCTTCTGCTACGGCGCATTCGTAGCTTAGGCGAAGATATTTAACACCAGGATCCCCGCAGTGCGGTTATACTTATGGAGGCTGGGCTTAGAATCGGAGCCGGGCAGCCACACGACGATCGATGGAGGTAGCTGTGGATTACGTAGGAGGAGTTCTACTTTTCGTGATAGGCTTTCTCGCTGCGTTCCTTGTAGCGAGAGGGTGGCGATTCAGAAGATCAAAAAAGGTTAATCTGCAGGGGATTCTGGATAAGGGAGCGGTGCGATTAGATCTCCTGGACGAAAATAAACAGATTGTCGACGATTCTCTATTTACTGCAGAAACAGAGCTTGATCGTGAGAAGGATGAGATAGGGGTTGGAGCGGGTAAACCGCAGCGAAATGCGATATCAAGGGGCAACGGCCGGCGGAAGCGGATTCGCCCAAGGAAGCGTGATTAGTGGATTTGATCGAAAAACTCTCTTCGTAGGGAAAGAGAGTAGCGAGATAGCGAACTGCTCTAGCAATGCGTTTTCTCTCTCGTTATGGTGCCCCTAGCGTGATTTACCACCAATGGCTGAATGCTACAGTTCGACATTGCAAGGAGAATAGATCGGGAATTGAGCGAAGCCGGTAGTCGGACACGTTCGCTGGTAGTGGTCCTGGCCTGTGTTGGCGGGGCAAAACTGTTCGTCACCGCTATAATGGCAATCGCCGGGCTGCTGTATTCTCAGGCCGAGATCGACAGCCAGTACGGAGGTTCCGGCGTTGCGCTGCTCCAGGCCGGATGGGAGAGATTACTCCTGGGGGTGTGGCAGCGGGAGGATGCTATCTGGTATCAGAAGATAGCCGAGGTTGGCTATTCCACGCAGGATATGACTCAGGAGTTCTTCCCGCTGTTCCCCATGTCGATGAGGCTGGTTACCTGGATTACTGGGCTTCATCCGGTATCCGCGGGAATGATCATCTCCGAGCTATCCATCCTCTTGGCGCTGTATCTGCTGCACAGGTTGATACTGCCGGGCTTCGGGGCGAGAACTGCAGACCGGACTGTTCTTTACATAAGCATCTTTCCGACGGCATTTTTTCTGCACGGCCCCTTCACAGAGAGCCTGGCGCTGGCGCTTGCCGTGCTAGCCTTCTACCTGATGCGCAGCGGCAGATGGTACGCATCGGCTGTGGCCGGTTTTCTCGCCGGGTTGTCGAGGCCTCAGGGGTTGCTGCTTGGGCCAGCTCTGGCGATGGAGCAGATTTCAGGGGGCAAGCCCCTCGGCCAGTGGAGGTCTTTTCACTGGACGCGCCCCGATCTAGCTCGGGCCTCGATATTGCTGCTCGCGCCCGTTGCCGGCTTTGGTACCTTTATCATGCTTGTAGATACGGCGTGGCGAAGACCAGGTGAGTTCAGTGGGATTGGGCCAGGCCACGGGGTACCCGCACCACCGGGGGCTGCGTTGCTGTTCGCCCTACAGAACTTCGCGACAGGGACCATCTATCCAATCGAGCTGTTCAACTTCATCGTTGCCCTGGCCTTTCTGCCCCTGATAGTCCTGGTTGCGCTCCGGCTCGGGGCGGGCTACGCCGTCTACTCAGCCCTGTTCTTTGCGGCGCCCCTCTCGCGGTACCTTCCGGGCTTCGCTCTGATGAGCTTCTCCAGGTACATGCTGCTGCTCTTCCCCTGCTTCATCGTCCTCGCCCTATTGGGGAGACGTCGATGGGTTCACCTGGCCGTGATCTTTCTGTTCCTGTGGTGGCTGGTTGTGTGGAGCTTCAAGTTCCCGACCGGGTATTTTGTGGGTTGACAGACTCTCTTGTTAGATCAGCCCGGCACTGCACGATGAGAATTCCCATCAGCACGAGGCTATAGGGGACGGCCAACCACTGCAGCGGATGGCCATCCCACAAAAGCCCCAGCGGCCAGATGAGCAAAGCCAGCAGATAGCCTGCGAGCAGTATCCACCGCCAGCTTCGAGCCAGCGGCGATCGATCCATCGGTTTGGCCAGGGCGAAAGCCAGGGGGGCCAGAACCAGGGTGAAGCCGTAGAAGTGGCTGTGGGGGATGGATATCAGCGTTGCCAGCACCAGCACCAGCACCTGTCTGGGGAATCTAGGCCCGCAAGGATCCCACTTACCCCGCCACACAATCAGAGACGCAGCAACAGTGGCCGCTCCCAGTGCCATTACCGTTATCGAACCGCCGGCCTCCGAGATGCCGGGCCACAGATTCATAAGCAAACCTCTCCAGTTGGCCATGTGATAGGCTTTTATGCTGTGTGAGAGGTCTGGAGGATGGTAGTAACCTCCGGCATGGCCAAGATGAGAGAGGTACAGCTTTACTCCCTCCGGCCCCAGGATAACCACTGAAATGCCAACCATGCTCAATCCGACGGCGGAAAAACCGGCGAGCTCACGCCAACGACGCTTCAAAAGAAAGACCAGCGGGAAGAGCAGGGCACACTGCGGCTTGATGCACAGCAGCCCTAGCAGCATCCCTCCGATGGTGCGCTGGCCCGACGCCATGGACACGAGCGCAAGGCTCAATACCAACAGTAGAAGGCCGCTCACCTGCCCCCATAGCAGATCGTATGCAGCCGCCGGGAAAGTGATCAATATCGCTGCTCGGCTCATGCCCTGAGGCATCCCTTTGAGAGGCAGCGTGACCGCTACAACGATGAATATGAAGTTGAGAGCGACCCAGAGCAGGTAAGCTGAAGGGGCCGGCATGGAAGCCAGGGGCAGTAACACCAGTGCGAAGGGAGGGGGATAGAAAAACGGATCGTAGCCGGTGCGCGTTTCCCGACTCGCCAATCCCAGCTCAGAGTGCAGGGTGTGCTGCCAGGTAAGCTGCACGTTGGGGTCGTAGAGTACGGATGGCTGTCCAGCGAGCACGATCCTCGCCGCTGTCCAGAAGCTTGCGAAGCCGTTGCCGAAGATTATGCCGGGCCAAGATGGAGCAACCGAGGCGGCGATAACGACCGCCACACCTGCCCAAGCGGCCAGGATTGTGGCCGCGAGATAACGATCCCTCCGTTTGACGGTGATATCACCCTCCAACGATAAGCGCCCCTTTAGAGCGTGCAACCGGCTCGATGCCGGGTTGCGGCCCAACCTGAAGTATCAACACCACCATAGTGAGCAGCATGTAGGGAACCAGGATCCAGTGGATGGGCGTCTTCTCCCACAGGGCGGGAATTATCGGCCAGGTAAGCCAGGCCAAACAGTAACCGAGAAGCAGCATTGGGCGCCAGAGATGGGAGAGCCGCGTTTCGGGCATCGGCTTCCTAACGGACAGGGCTAAAGGGGCGAGCAGCAAGACTGTGCCGTGGAAGTGGCTGTGAGGGCTAGCGATGATTGACGCCATCGCCGCCACCAGTATCTGCCGCAGAAAGTGAGGGGAAGTAGGTTCCCATGGCCCTCGCCAAGCGAGCATGGAGGTTGCGATCGTGGCAGCGCCAAGAGCCATAGCGATGGCCGAACCGGTGGTAGCCGGGATTCCCGGCCAGAGATTCACGATCAGGGCTCGCCAGTTCACCATATATGCGGGATTGACGCCCCAGTTGGTGGGCTGATAGAAGTCCCCCATCTGCTTCGATAGCTCCCAGTACTGAGCAGCGCTAGCGGGCCCTATCATGATCAACGATAGAAGAGCGAGGGCTGCACCGATACCCCCCATCGTCGCTAGCTCCCACCAGCGCCTTTTCATTAGGAAAATCAATGGAAAAACCAGCGCGTACTGGGGCTTCAGCCAGAGCAGTCCAAGCAAAGCCCCTCCAAGTAAAGGTCGTCCAGAGCTCAGCGCTAAGAGCCCCAGGCTGAAGGCGAGCAGGAAAAGCCAGTTGACCTGCCCTTCGAACAGGGTGATTCCGACCCCTATGTAGCTGAAAAGTACGGCCGTCGTGACAGAAGTTCGAGGGCGCCCCCTAAAAGGAATCGATATCGCTATTAAGATGGCCATGAGCCCTGTTATTTGCCACAACAGGTAGGCGATCGGCAGAGGGAAGAGCGTGAAAGGGATCAGGAGAAGTGCCAGGGGGGGCGGGTTGAAGTAGGGCATGAAAACTTTCTCCCGGCGTACCTCCTCTCGAATGCCGTATTCGGCTTTGATGTCGCGCTGGAGCTGAACATGTGCCTGGAGATCATACAGCTTCACGCTGTCGCCCGATCTCACCAACGACGCGCCCGTCCAGAATGAGGCGAAATCGTTGGCTAGCGGGATATCTATCAATCCTAACTGGAGCGCTATCCCGGGATAGAGAGCCAGGGTGATCCAAGCTGCCAGGACGGCGGCGAACAGCAGCCGGCCTCGTCTATTCGCCCTCTCATCGATGCCCAATCGCCCTGCGTTTCCCTCTATGTAGTGCATGCACTATAGATGCTACTCCCGCGGAGGCAATGAGAAAAAGGTCCCAACGATGGGATAAACGGGTAGGCAACTCATTTGCGAGGGGCGATATCGCCGCTGAGCCCCGGATTCTCAGAACCCAGGACTCAGGACTGCATCGAGCAGCCTAACTGCTCGATAGCGAAAGCCATCTTAACGGATTCGGCTGCACCAACTCTCGGTGGCCGACAGCATGCGCATCCCTTCGGCTATCGCTTCCTTCACGCGGTTGGGCGCGGTGCCGCCTGGTACGTCGCGCGCTCGGACCGAGGAGTCCACGTCGATCAGGTACACATCTTCCGCGAATTGCGTTGAGAATTCCCGTAATCTGTCCAAAGGCAGGTCGGTAACATCGCAATCCTGCTCGATGCAGTGGCGGACCAATCGCCCGACGACCTCGTGGGCCTGCCGGAAGGTGAGCCCTTTGCGCACCAGGTAGTCGGCTACGTCGGTTGCGGTGGAGAAACCTCCCCCCGCCACCGCCCTCATCCGCTCTGCTTTGACTGTAGCGGTTGCCAGCATCCGATCGAACAGCTTGAGGCAGGACGATACTGTGTCGACGCTGTCGAAGAACTGCTCTTTATCCTCCTGGAGGTCCTTGTTGTAGGTTAGCGGCAGCCCTTTCAACGTCGTCAGAAGGGCGATGAGCGTCCCATACACCCGCCCTGTCTTACCGCGGATCAGCTCGGCAGTATCGGGGTTCTTCTTCTGGGGCATGATGCTGCTGCCGGTCGCGTAGCTGTCGTCCAACTCCAGAAAGCCGAACTCTTCGGTTGACCAGAGGATTACCTCTTCGGCGAAGCGGGAGAGGTGGGCCATAACCAGGCTTAGCGCTGCTAACTGTTCTACCAGGAAATCCCGGTCACAGACGGCATCCATGCTGTTGCGGCTGATAGAGTCGAAGCTGAGCTGTTCGCGGACGAACTCCCGGTCGATGGGATAGGTCACTCCGGCCAGCGCCCCTGATCCCAGCGGCAGGACGTTAGTGCGGCGGTAGCAATCCTGGAGCCTCTCTACATCGCGCTGGAACATCTCGAAATAGGCCAGCAGGTGGTGGGAGAATAGGACGGGCTGGGCTCGTTGGAGATGGGTATACCCCGGCATCACGACCTCGGAATTCGCCTCTGCCAGCGCCAGTAGCGTGCGCTGGAGGTTAGCCAGCCGCATTACTATCTCCTTGATGCTTGCCCGAGCAAATAGCCGCATGTCCAGCGCTACCTGGTCGTTGCGGCTGCGGGCTGTGTGCAGCTTGCCGGCAACGTCGCCCACTATCTCTCTCAATCTGCTCTCTACGAAGGAGTGGATGTCCTCCCACCGGAGATCGGGAACGATCTCTCCCGACTCGATCTCAGCCAGGATCTGCCGCAGCCCACGCACCAGAGTGGCGGCCTCATCCTCCTGCAGCACCCCCTGCTTAGCCAGCATCGTGGCGTGGGCGATGCTTCCGGTTATATCCTCCCGATATAGCCGCCGGTCGAAAGGGATAGAGGCGCCGAAG
This sequence comes from Chloroflexota bacterium, assembly GCA_050942695.1. Taxonomy (GTDB): domain Bacteria; phylum Chloroflexota; class UBA6077; order UBA6077; family UBA6077; genus JBMNNU01. Next base: position 4,183 of record JBMNNU010000061.1, on the reverse strand, counting down.
GTATGGGCGTCAGCATCAGCCTCCTTGTCGAACCGGCCTCCCCAGAGTTTGTCTTGAGGTTTGGTCATGTTGAAGTACCTCCCCCCCTTCCCCCAGCCCCTGCCCCCCACAAGGGGGGCAGGGAAGCCGTTTACTCCCTTCCGCCGTTGATGGAGGAAGGGTCGGGGTAGGGGGTGAAATGTTATTAATCTTCTTCCGTCTCCGGCGCCGTCAGCCGCAAGATCTCATCGGAGGACTGGCCGAGCCACTGGATCCGAGACTGGGTGCGCAACTGCAGCCCCCATAGGTTGATGAATCCAATAGCCGCGGAGTGGTCAAATTGGTCGCCCCGGTCGTACGTGGCCAGTGATAGATCGTAAAGGGCTTTGGGGGACTGGCGTCCCACCGTCTTCGCGATCCCCTTGAACAGCTTCATCCTGATGGTTCCCGTCACATGGCGTTGTGAACTGGCGATGTAGGCAGCCAGGTCCTGGTGGAGCGACGAGAACCAGAGGCCGTTGTACACCATTTCGGCGAACTCCGCCGCCACCTTGGCTTTGAAGCGAGATTGATCCCTGGTAAGTGTCATCTTCTCCAACTCGTTGTGAGCAGCGTGGAGGGTTACAGCGGCTGGAGCTTCGTAGACCTCCCTGGACTTGATGCCGACCAGTCGGTTCTCGATCGTGTCGATGCGGCCGACACCATGGCTCCCAGCCAGGTCGTTGAGGCGACTGATCAGCTCGACGCCGTCTAGCTCCTCGCCATTGAGGGCGATAGGGATACCGCGCTTGAACTCGATTTCCACGTAGGCCGGCTCATCAGGCGCTCGGCGAGGATCAACGGTCCAGAGAAACGCGTCTTCGGGTGGCTCAACCCAAGCATCTTCGAGGATACCGGCTTCGATGCTGCGTCCCCACAGGTTTACGTCGATGCTGTAGGGGCTAGCGGCAGTGATAGGGATAGGAATATCGTGCTTCATTGCGTACTCGATCTCCTCGTCCCTAGTCATCCGCCACTCTCGGACTGGGGCTATGATCTTCAGATCTGGAGCTAGGGCGCCGATGGAAACGTCGAAGCGGACCTGGTCATTGCCTTTACCGGTGGAGCCGTGTGCCACGGCTGTCGCCCCTTCCTCCCTGGCCACGTCTACGAGGATCTTGGAGATAAGTGGCCTGGCCAGAGCGGTAGCCAGGGGGTAGGTGCCCTCGTAGATAGCGCCAGCCTGCAGAGCCGGGAATATGAAGTATTTTACGAAGAGTTCCTTTGCATCTACCACCAGGGATTTGGATGCGCCGACCTTGAGGGCTTTTTCCTTGATCTCCGGCAGGTCTCTCTCGCTGCCTACGTCGATCGTGACAGCGATTACATCCATGTTGTATTTCTCCTGTAGCCATTTGATGGCTACGGAGGTATCGAGACCGCCTGAATATGCTAAGACTACCTTGTCCACTTTCTTATCTCCGATCTATGAATAGCTATGGGGGCAGGCTACAACGCCAGCCCAGGGCTTACCAGGCCGGTAGGAGCTACCAGCCCTGACGACGAAATGCTGCGTGATGCTATCGCAAAGAAGAGGGTAGAATCCCTAGTTGCATCCGGTATTTTGCGACCGTGCGGCGTGCTACATGGATATTCCGCGCGGCTAGCTTTTCGGCGATCTCCGCATCGGTTAATGGAGCCTTCTCGTTAGCTATCAGCTCCTCGATAACGTCCTTAATGCTCAGAGATGCCGTAAAGAAGTTGCTAAAAGGTATGACCTCGCCGTTAGGTAGCATGACGAACTTAGCAGCCGTAGCTCGGCTTACGGTGCTTTCGTGTATCCCCAGCTTACTCGCTACCGCGGCTCGCGTCAGCGGCTTCAGATGCCGTACCCCTTTGGAAAGGAAATCTTGCTGGCACTCCACCAGACATTGAGTGATCCGGTGGATCGTCTGGCGCCGCTGGTTGATATTGGCGATGAACAGCTTGGCTCTCGCCACATATTGTTGAATGTGCCTCTTCTCCTCATCCGAGTATCTATCCCCGTCGCGTTCCAAATCAGCACTGATTTGTGAGTAAACCGGCGATACCCGAAGGAGGAACCGTTTTGACTCAACTACCTCGACCTCAAACTCGCCATCACGTTGCGTGATAATAACATCCGGCAGGACGTAATTGGAACGGGTTTCGCGAGCGTCTTGATGGCCTGAAGATGAAGAGAACTCGTGGGCAGGGTGGGGGTTTAGTTCTCGTTTGATGAACTCCCAAACGTCTGCCACGACATCGGAGGATATCTTCAGGTCCTGGGCTATCTTGCTGAATTTATGCTCGCCCAATTCGGTTAGGTGTGTGCTGATGATCTCCCTGGCGAAAGGTTGGCGGATCCCCAGGGTTTCCAGATAATCCAACTGGATCAGCAGACATTCACGAAGGTTTCGCGCTCCGATCCCTGGAGGCTCCAAAGATTGGAGGAGCCCCAGAACTAACTCCACTTCATAGGGCTCGACACCGGTCTCGTAGGCTACCTCGTCAACAGTAGTGCAGAGATAGCCCTTGTCATCCAGGTTGCCCACCAGATACTCACCAACATGCATTAACTCAGGTTGGACAACGGCGCGAAGCTCTGTAAGCAGTCGCTCAGGAAGGCTTATCTCCGCTGCTACCTGTGTTATCGGGTCGAACTCTTCTTCTGTCGAGCGAAGATTTTGACCATAATAAGGTTCGTCGTTCGTATCCGGCCCATCTAACAACTGGTTGTCGGGTTTCTGCCGCCGCAAGCACTGGGGGCAAATACTGCCCTGAAGCTGTGTTCCACAGGTAGGACATGTCGGGATATCTATCTGTTCTAAGGCCGGATTATCTTCCAATTCGGCCGAAATGGCAGCTTGTAGCTCAAGGGATGACAACTGGAGAATGTGGTTAGCCGCCACCAGCCTTGGCGAGACCTTCATCGATTGTTGAGGGAGTTGCTCCTGTAGAGCGTCCAATTCCATATCCATTACACCACTCTCCAACTTGCCCGGACATCTATGAATTATACTGATGGCGGCCGACTAATTCCAATTAGGCGCCGCTATACGAGGACACTTATTATTTAAACCGCGGTGAAGTGCTCCAAGAGTGGCTCCGGGTCATGTCGGAGGGGTGATAGGCCACTGAATGGATGCACCCGCTTTCCTCTGTCCTGCAGCAATGACACGAATTGGCCCGGTCAACGGGCCAATAACACCGTTTTTCCAAAGCGCAATAGGCGTGCCACCCAGGAGTTGTGAGACCATATCTATCCTATGAAGAGGAAGATCTTTTAGCAGTTTTCATTCTCCTGCCTGAATTGCTCGGTTTATAACCCCAGGATTTCGATTTCTTCCTGGACTTCTTCAACCCCCGGTACTCTGGCTGCAACGCTCTCTGCGAGGTCCACGTCCTCCAACGAAGAGACTGTTCCCCTAAGGATTACTGTCCCATCCAGGACCTCTACGTCCAACAGGAGGTCTGTAGTCGCAGCATCGGCGTGTAGAGCGGCGAGCACAGCCTCGCGAAGCTCGTCGTCGCCTCGAGGTATCCCAGGCAGATGCGCTGTTGAAGCATCCAGGTCGTCGGCTGTATGGGCGAATCCACCCACAATCTCTATGCCGTCGGTACTCCGGTCCGGTTTGACCACAGGGTCGGTGGGTGGGAAGTAAGGCTCAGCTTCGGATGCCGATTCCATAGCGTCCTCAGCGCTGACTTCGGCGGTAAAATCCGGAAACAGGTCTACGCCCTCGATGACGTTGTCTACCGTGGCTTCAAAACCTTCAGGCGCCAACATGTTGTCGACGGAAATGACTCCAGGGATCTGGCGGACAGCCGCCTCCAGATGGTAAGATTGCTCATCGGACGAGACCGCGCCTTCCAAAAGGACATATCCGTCCTGGACGGAGCAGTCGACGGACGTTTCGCCGAACCCTGCGGCTACCTGAAGAACCTGCTGCTTGATCCTTTCATCCTGGCTGATCATTCAAAACCCTCCTCGCCCTCGAGCTATCAGCCTTCAACCGCCAGCTTTCAGCATTAGCCCCGGCCAACAAAATTCGCCGAAAGCAGGGTGCTTGCAGCAAGCAAGAGGCATGCCATTTCGAGTCCGCTTAGGGATGGTTCATAGACGTGGTTACAATTTGCAGAGTTGAGGGGCTTGGAAGTTGCGGCACAGGATACTCCTTGACTAAGGGTGGCCGGGGAAAACGGC
>JBMNNU010000060.1:0-14340 GCA_050942695.1 Chloroflexota bacterium | reverse complement strand
ATCCGAAAGAGCGCTGGATGGAGAGGATCACGCAGGATTTGCTGAGTATACCTGCTCGCCTCCAGCCCGGCACGATGGAGCAGCTACTGAGCGGAGAGAAGCCGTTGCGGGTATCGGATGTAGATGCCGAAGGCCTGCCCGAAAATGCCGTAGATGCGGGCATCGAATCGATATTGCTTGTCCCCATGAGATCCGAGAGCTATGACGCGGGAATGCTGCTCTGCATGTCCCGGCAGGGCAGTCCGATGCATGAAGAAGACAATGCGTTGGCTGTAGCCCTCTCGGAGATGGTGGCAACCGCCGTCGATGTCCAGAGCACGCTTCTGGATCTGCGAAGGGCGATAAAGCTTCGTGATATGTCGATATCGACGGCTTCTCATGAGCTTCGAAACGGCCTAGCAACGACCAAGTCCCTCGCTCAGATGAGTCTGCGGGCTATCAAAACGGATAGCGTAGGTGGTAAGGCTAAGGCAGAAACCCACCTGGAGATGATTCTAAGGCAGATCGATTGGTTAACGGACCTCACCGGGGTTGTCTTCGACGTTAGCCGAATCGACAATGGACAGATAGAGCTGAAGAGGGAGCCAACGAGCCTTAACTCAGTTGTGGTCGGTGTGATCGAGCGCTTCCGAGGGATAATGGCTGAGCATACGAAACTCCGTTTGAACGTGGTTTTGCCGAATGTGCAGTTGATGGGTTCCTGGGATCGCGAAAGGGTCGACCAGGTTCTCACCAACCTGTTGGCCAACGCCATCAAGTATTCCCCCAAAGGCGGCTTGCTCACGGTTAGAGTTGAGCAGAAGGATCCACGTGAGACGAATCACGAGAAGTTAGAAGAGCGACGGAGCGGTCTCGACGCCGTACGACTGGCTGTAGTGGCGATATCAGACCAGGGAATTGGTATACCTTCGAATCAACAGGCATCCATATTTGAGCCCTATTACCGCGCAACTAATGTCCCGAAGGAGTTAGCCGGAGGGCTGGGGTTGGGATTGCACATCTGCAAGGGTATCGTTGAAGCTCACGGCGGGGATCTATGGGTGGAGAGTGAAGAAGGGAGAGGCTCTACATTTTACTTCAGTCTGCCGCTGGAATCCTGAAAGCCTAGCAGGGGGCTTTTCGCTACAGCCTCTAATCCCAAACACACCCCACCAAAAAAACAGTTGGAAAACTATATAGGAATGTGATATATTCCTAAAGCCGGTAGCGCTGAATAGCGGAAACCGGCCACCTTTAATCCGGTCCTGTGAGGCCGGGAAGGAGTAGCGTATGATAGCTGTAACCTGTAGTCCTCTTGCCTGGCTGATGGTCAGGGCGAGAGGATTTTTTTTGCCTAGTGCGGGAGGGTGGAGTGAACAGCAAGATTATTCTGACCGCTGATGACGTTCGGCGAGCAATCACTCGGATGGCTCACGAGATTGTTGAGCGAAACCACGGCACAGACCGGCTGGTATTGGTGGGGCTTCGGACCCGCGGTATCCCTCTTGCCAGCAGGGTAGCCTCTTGTATTCAGGAATTTGAGGGGGTGAGCATCCCTCAGGGGCAACTGGATATTACCCTCTACCGCGACGACGTGTTGACCAGAGGTCCAATGCCACTTGGACCAACGGCGATACCGGTCGATATCACCGAAAAGCGAATCGTGCTGGTAGATGATGTTCTCTACACAGGGCGAACGATCCGGGCTGCCATGGACGCGCTGATCGACCACGGGCGGCCTCAGGTTATTCAGTTATTGGTATTGGTGGACCGTGGGCACAGAGAGCTTCCAATCCGCGCCGATTACGTTGGGAAAAACGTCCCAACGTCCAGAGATGAGAACGTCATCGTCCACCTGATGGAGGTTGATGGCGTGGATGAAGTAGTGCTGAGTCGGTAAGGAAGGTGGTGGACGATGGAAATTACTAGTCTCGATACGGGTAGCGCTTCCCGATTGATAAATAAAAAAGAAACGGATGATTCAGGGCCTGTGCCCTTTCGTCGAAGGCATTTGCTCGACCTTGACGACCTTACACCACAAGAGTTGATCAAGGTGCTGGATACTGCCGATATCATGAACGAAATCCTTCGCCGTCCCATAAAGAAGGTACCTACCCTTCGGGGCAAGACGGTGGTCACCCTCTTTTATGAAGCCTCTACTAGGACGAGGGTCTCATTTGAGATTGCCGCTAAGAACCTAGGTGCGGATACGACCAGTGTCGCCGCAAGTTCCAGCAGCGTAAGCAAGGGAGAATCGCTGGTCGATACTCTCTGTACCCTGCAGGCGCTAGGAGCCGATGCCGTCGTGATCCGGCATCCTTACTCCGGAGCGCCCTACCTGGCGGCTCAGCATCTGAAGGGCTCTGTTATCAATGCCGGGGATGGCTGGCACGCGCATCCCACCCAGGGGTTGCTGGATGCCTATACGATCCGCAGCAAAATGGGCAAGTTGGACGGATTGCAGATGGTAATCCTCGGCGATATCTTGCACTCGAGGGTAGCCAGATCGAATATCTGGGCTCTCACCAGACTTGGGGTCGACGTAACGCTTTGCGGGCCGGCCACCTTGATGCCAGCCTGGTTTATTGAAGAAGCGGCCAGGAATAATGGCGTCGTGATGCCTGGGCTAAAGGTTTCCTTCGACCTGGACAGATGCATCGAGGGGGCAGATGTGGTCATGGCCCTGCGGCTCCAGTTGGAGCGGATGCAGGCCGGGTTGTTGCCCAGCATGCGGGAATACATACGCATGTACCAACTGAATTCCGAACGCCTCGCTCGGGCCAAGCCCAATGCACTGGTGATGCACCCTGGGCCGATGAACGAGGGGATAGAGATCGCCCCGGACGTCGCTCACGGGGTCCAGTCGGTGATCGAGGAGCAGGTCTCCAACGGCGTTGCCGTGAGGATGGCGATGCTGTACCTATTGATAGGTCCCAACGTCAACGTTCCCATGGAGGGTGAGAAGCGATGAACGAACTGTGGATAATCAACGGCCGAGTGATCGAAGCGAGTCAGGGTATCGACGGCCCCGCGAACCTGGTCGTAGCCGATGGGAAGGTTGAAGAGGTAGGGGGTATACAGCCTCCTGGCAACATCCCACCGGAAAGGATGATAGACGCCTCCGGCAAGATAGTGTGCCCCGGATTCGTGGATCTGCACGTTCATCTGAGGCAGCCGGGATTTGAGGATAAAGAGACCATCGCTACTGGGAGCAGGGCGGCAGCGGCGGGTGGATTCACCACTATTTGCGCCATGCCCAACACCAAGCCCACTATCGATACGAGGGCCGATGTGGAGTACGTTCTGGAGACCGGCCGACGCGAGGGGGTCGTCCGGGTTTACACCACAGGCACTGTAACTAAGAGGCAGAAATCCGAAGAGCTTTCAGAGATGGCCGAGATGGCCGAAGCCGGCGCCGTAGCCTTCACCGACGACGGCCACGTGGTGTCCGACGCCAAGCTGATGCGTAATGCCCTGAACTACTCGCGAATGCTGGGAAAGCCGATCGCGCAGCACTGTGAGGACCCTGCCATAGCGGCCGGCGGCTTAATGCACGAGGGGCGCATCTCGGCGCTGCTCGGCCTCAAGGGGAATCCCTCTGCTGCCGAGGAAGCGATCGTAGCGCGGGATATCGCCCTCTGCCGGCTAACCGGAGGCCACGTCCATTTCCAGCATGTCAGCACGGCAGGGGCGATTAAGCTGATCCGAGCGGCCAAGGAAGAAGGCCTTCCAGTTACGGCAGAGGTGACTCCGCACCACCTGACCCTGACCGAGGATTGGGTAGCGGGTGGTAAATGGGCCTCACAGACCGTGCTGGATAGATGGGGCGAGATCCCAACCAATCCTTACGACTCCAACACTCGAGTTGCTCCGCCGCTGCGCAGCGAAAAGGATGTGGAGGCGTTGTTGGAGGCTCTAAGGGATGGGGTTTTCGATGCCATCGCTACGGACCACGCTCCTCACACCGTCGTGGACAAGGAGTGCGAGTTTGGGCTTGCAGCCAACGGGATATCAGGCTTAGAGACGGCGTTTGGCGCCCTGATGTGGCTGGTCCACCATGGTGATCTGGATCTCACGACAGTTGTTAGATATCTAACGGTGGAGCCAGCGCGTGTTTTCGGCCTGCCTGCCGGCACCCTACGGCGCGGCGAAGCAGCCGACATCGCCATCATCGATCCGAACCTCGAGTGGAAGGTCGATCCCGCCAAATTCTTCTCAAAAGGGAAGAACACACCGCTTGCCGGCGTGACGTTCAGAGGCAAGGTGGTGATGACGCTGGTGGGTGGCGAGACGGTGTACGTTAGTGCTGAGTGCTGAGTTTTGGGTTCTGCGTTCTGCGTTCTGAGTTCTGAGTTGAGGTGTTCGAATGGTTGCTGTTCGAAGGTTCGAGGAACTCCTGGTGTGGCAGAGAGCACGCGAATTGACCAAATCGGTCTATGCAGTATCAAGCAAGGGACAGTTTTCTAAAGACTGGGGCCTTTCTGGCCAAATCCAGAGGGCAGCTGTATCAGTCATGTCAAATATCGCAGAGGGCTTCGAACGGTTTCGCAGGGGTGAATTCGTACAATTCCTTTCAATCGCAAAAGGATCATGCGGTGAATTACGAAGCCAGATCTACGTAGCACATGATCTTGGATACATAGATGACGACAAATGCTGCACTCTTCTTCGAGACACTGAAAGACTCTCTAAACAAATTGGTGCGTTGCGAGCGTATATCGAAAGAGATGCTAGAAGGCTGAAAAACACTAGCAAGGACTTACTCAGAACCCAGAACCCAGAACCCAGAACACTGGGAGGCTCTCGTGAGTAGCAAACGAGCACTTCTAGTGCTAGAGGACGGATCAGTCTTCGACGGGATCCCCTTTGGCGCCGATGCCGAGGCTGAAGGCGAGGTGGTCTTCAACACCTCTATGACGGGGTATCAAGAGGCTTGTTCCGACCCCTCGTATCGCGGCCAGATGGTGGTGATGACCTACCCACAAATAGGGAATTACGGCGTTTCTGCAGAAGCTAGCGAATCGTCGCAACCCTGGCTTGCCGCCTTGATCGTGCGCGACTGCGCGCCTTTCCACCACCACTGGCAGGGACAGGAGAGCCTGAACGATTGGTTGGCTCGACATGGGGTGCCGGCCATCCAGGGAGTGGACACTCGCGCCCTGACCAGGGTGCTTCGCGACAAGGGTACCCAGCGAGCAAGACTGTACGTTCGGGAAGCCTCGCCGGATGAGACTGAGCTCGAGTCGATGCTGACCGAGGTCCAGCGGGTGGTTTCGCTATCAGAGAAAGATCTAGTGTCCGAGGTTAGCGGTGCGGGGGCAAAAGCCGATGTGCTGCGTGTTGGAGTATCGGGCAACGGCCCACACATCGTCGCGGTGGACTGCGGTGTCAAGTACAACATACTGCGATCTCTTGTGGCGAAAGGTGCCAGGGTGACCGTCGTTCAGCACGATTTGACCTTCCAGGAGATCATGGACTTGCACCCGGACGGCGTGTTGCTATGCAACGGCCCCGGCGACCCGGCCAACCTCCAGCAGGTGGTTGAGACCTGCCGCGGGTTGCTTCAAGCTCGCGTACCGCTCTTTGGAATCTGCCTGGGCCATCAGCTTCTGGCACGGGCTATCGGGGCCACGACCAGCCTGCTGAAGTTCGGGCATCACGGTGGCAACCACCCTGTCAAAGAGCTAGCTTCGGGAAGGGTATACATAACATCCCAGAACCATGAGTTCCAGGTAGAGGCCGAATCGATCCCGGCCGAGAGCGGCTTCTTCGTCAGTCACCGGAGCCTGAACGATGGCTCTGTAGAGGGGCTTGCTCACCCTACGCTGCCCGCTTTTTCGGTGCAGTATCACCCGGAGGGCTGCCCTGGACCTCAGGACAATCAGTACCTATTCGACCGCTTCATTACTATGGTCAAAGATACTAAGTGACCTCATACATCCAGGACTCGGCAAAGGGGGAGCCGTGGTAGATAAATCGTTAAAAAAGGTCCTGGTCATAGGATCAGGACCGATCATCATAGGCCAGGCAGCGGAGTTCGACTATGCCGGCACACAGGCGTGCAAATCGCTGCGTGAAGAGGGCATTACCACCGTTTTGGTGAACTCCAATCCGGCCACAATTATGACGGATGAGGAGATTGCCGATACGATCTATCTGGAGCCGCTCACGCTAGATGTGCTCACGCGGGTAATCGAACGAGAGCGTCCCGATGGTCTGCTTCCCACTCTCGGAGGGCAGACGGGATTAAACCTGGCAGTGGAAGTTGCGGACGCCGGGGTGCTGGATAAGTATGGTGTACGGCTACTGGGAACTCCTTTGGAGACCATCAAGCGGGCTGAGGACCGTGAGCTGTTCAAGAAGATGCTGCTGGAAATCGGCGAGCCGGTTCCGGAGAGCATCATCGCTAACTCCTTGGATGAGGCAAAGGATTTTGCCCGCCAGATAGGTTTTCCATTGATTATCCGTCCGGCCTATACCCTGGGAGGAACCGGCGGTGGGATCGCAAATAACGACGAGGAGCTCGAAGCGGTAGTTCAAGGCGGCCTCGAAGCAAGCCCCATACACCAGGTGCTGGTGGAAAGATCGCTGATTGGGTGGAAAGAGCTGGAGTACGAGGTGATGCGGGATGCGGCAGATAACTGTATCACCATCTGTAACATGGAGAATATCGACCCGATGGGGGTTCACACCGGCGACTCCATGGTAGTTGCCCCCAGCCAGACCCTTTCCGACCGTGAATACCAGATGCTTCGGACGGCTTCTCTAAAAATCATACGCGCCCTGGGTATTCAGGGTGGCTGCAATGTGCAGTTCGCCCTTGATCCCAGATCGCAGAATTACTACGTTATCGAAGTGAATCCCAGGGTTAGCCGTTCTTCAGCCCTGGCGTCTAAAGCTACTGGATACCCCATTGCCCGCGTTGCCGCTAAGATCGCTGTCGGTCGACGATTGGACGAGATCCCCAATGCCGTTACCGAAAAAACCACAGCAGCCTTCGAGCCCACCCTGGACTACATCGTGGTCAAGATCCCGCGTTGGCCGTTCGATAAATTCCCCAGCGGAGATAGGAGCCTCGGCACCCAGATGAAAGCTACCGGCGAGGTGATGGCGATCGATCGTTCCTTCGAGGCAGCGTTGCAGAAAGCCGTCCGCTCCCTGGAGCAGGGGAACCGGAGCTTGCTATGGGAGGATCCGGCCTGGAAAGAAGGCGATCCGGAGGAGATTAAGGAGAAGCTCCGTTCGCTCATCTCCGTCCCTAACGACCGCAGGCTTTGGGCAATGATGACGGCGCTTCGAAGGGGAATGAGCTGGGATGAGATCTACCAGATTTCGGGTGTCGACCCCTTCTTCCTTTCAAAGATGGCCAATATTGTTGCCATGGAGCGAAGGCTGTTACGGGAAAAGATGACTCGCTCTTTGATGCGGGAGGCGAAGCGTTTAGGCTTTTCCGACGGGCAGATTGGTACGCTTGCCGATATGCTTCCCGAGCAGGTGAGATCGATGCGGCAACGCTGGGGTATTAAGCCCGTCTACAAGATGGTGGACACATGTGCCGCCGAGTTCGCTGCGGCCACCCCATACTTTTACAGCAGCTATGAAACCGAGAACGAGGCTGCTCCTATTGGAGGCAAGTCTATCCTGGTAATCGGCTCCGGCCCCATCAGGATCGGCCAGGGGATCGAGTTCGATTACTGCAGCGTCCGGTCGGCGATGGAGCTCAAGGCCGCCAATGTTCACAGCATCATGGTGAATAGCAACCCGGAGACGGTCAGCACCGACTTTGACGCATCATCGCGTCTCTACTTCGAGCCGCTGGACGAGGAGAGTGTTCGGAATATCCTAGAAAACGAATCGAGTCCTGAGTCCTGGGGCCTGAGTCCTGATAATGGTTACGTCACTCAGGACTCAGGCGAAGCGAGCATGCCGGGGGTGATCGTCCAGTTTGGCGGGCAGACGGCAATCAACCTGGCGGAGCCGCTTGAGAAAGCGGGGGCTGAGATTCTGGGGAGCGGGGTAGAGGCGATCGATCTGGCGGAGGACCGGCGCCGCTTCGAGGACTTCCTGAACAAGCTGGGCATCCCCCAGCCACCGGGCGCCGGGGTTACCAACCTGGAAGAGGCGTTACGCACGGCACAGACCATCGGCTATCCGGTGCTCATCCGCCCCTCTTACGTGCTTGGCGGCCGGGCTATGGAGATCGTGCACAACGCGAGCGAGATGGTGCGATACATCTCCAGCTCAGCCGAATTTTCAGGGAAGCGTCCTTTCCTGATCGACAAATATCTGGGTGGCAAAGAGGTTGAGGTAGATGCCATCTGCGACGGTGAGCAGGTGCTGATCCCTGGGATCATGCAGCATATCGAACGTGCCGGCGTCCACTCGGGCGATAGCATGGCGCTCTACCCCGCGTTGGATCTTACCGTCAGGGAGACTGACGCTATTGTGGACTACACGACTCGCATCGGCTTGGCGCTCGGTGTGAGGGGGCTGATGAACGTCCAGTATGTAATATTCCAACGCGAGGTGTTTGTGCTGGAGGTTAACCCTCGGGCTAGTCGGACGGTGCCTTTCCTCAGCAAAGTGACGGGCGTGCCGATGGTGAAGCTGGCAACGAGGGTAATGCTAGGACAGAGCCTGGCGGAGCAGGGTTATGCAGGAGGGTTGTGGCCTGAGAGGAAGCTGGTAGCAGTTAAGGCTCCGGTCTTCTCCATGAGCAAACTAGCTATGGTGGACACATATCTCGGCCCGGAGATGAAATCTACGGGTGAGGTGATAGGTGTTGACCTGGATTTCTCGCCTGCTCTGGTGAAGGCATTGATGGCTGCAGGGATGATGTTGCCGGCATCAGGGTTTATACTATTTTCCATCAGCGACCGAGATAAACCTGAGGCGCTGGATATCGCCCGGAGGTTCCACGAGCTAGGTTACGAGCTATGCGCGACAGAGGGAACTGCCCGGCTGTTTGAGGCTGTGAAACTCCCAGTGAAGATTGTCACGAGGAAGCTGGGCGAAGGCCACCCCAACTCTGTGGACGTAATACGTGCCGGCCAGGTACAGGGGGTTGTGAACACGATGACGGGTGATCGCGTGCCTCTTCGAGACGGTTTCGAGATCCGGAGGGCGGCGGTAGAGCATCGCGTACCCTGCTTCACATCTCTGGATACGGCAAGGGCTGTGGTGGAGTCGTTGGCTTCCCGCGGCCTCAGCTACAACGTGTGGCCGTTGAGGGAGTACCGCGAGGCTAGATGAGCGAAGAAAACCTCTTATTGTTATTATTGTTAATGCTATGAAACTGGAAACCTGCGAGGTACTGGAAAACAAACAGATAACCGCCGATATGTGGGCGCTGAAGCTCCTGGCCCCTCGGATAGCTGCGGAGGCAAAGCCCGGGCAGTTTTTGCACATCAGAGTGGGTGATTCGCTGGAGCCGCTGCTGCGCCGACCGATAAGCCTCTACAGGATCGGGCGGGATACCGTCGACCTGCTGATCAGGCCTGTGGGTAGGGGGAGTCGGATACTCGCTCAGAAGGCGGTGGGACAGACGCTGGATTGCCTGGGCCCTCTGGGCAACGGCTTTACCATTCACCCTGCCAGCAGGAATCTGCTGATGATAGGCGGCGGTTGCGGGATTGGCCCTCTGGTGGCGCTAGCCGACCTGGCCATAGCCAAGGATCTCTCGGTGACGCTGCTGTTTGGGGCCAGATCGGCGAACGCGGTATACCCGCCTGATCTGCTGCCTGCCGAGGTAGAGTACGCTGTTACCACCGATGACGGCTCCGTAGGCCACCATGGCATCGTTACGGATCTCCTCGTCGATTACCTTGGCTGGTCCGATGCCATATACGCCTGCGGGCCGCGTCCGATGTTCCTTTCCATTCTCGACATAATGCGAAGGGTCAACTACAGGAAATCGGTTCAGGTCTCCCTAGAGGAGAATATGGCCTGCGGCGTAGGCGCCTGTTTCGGCTGCGCTGTGGAGACCCGTAGGGGAGAGATGAAGAGCGTCTGCCAAGACGGCCCCGTATTCGAGATGAAGGAGCTACTGTGGAAGTAGTCTTGGGCGTCAGGCAAAAGGGAGAAGGTACAGGGCATCAGGCACTAGGCACCAGCACTCAGGACTCAGCACTAAGAACTCAGAACCCAGAACAGGACTCAGGACGCAGGACGCAGGACAAAAAAATGACAATCGACTTATCCGTTGAGCTAGCCCCCAACCATAAGCAGGGCCTTCGCCTGGCCAATCCGGTCATGGTGGCTTCGGGCTGTTTTGGGTGGGGGACTGAGTACGCAAAGCTGATCGACATCCAGCGGTTGGGGGCGATCATCTCAAAAGGTACCACTTTGCGCCCCAGGAAGGGTAACCCCATGCCTCGGGTTGCTGAGACTCCGGCTGGGATGTTGAATGCCATCGGCCTTCAGAACCCCGGAATACACCGAGTCATTGCGGAGAAAGCTCCCATCTGGTCCACCTGGAGAGTGCCTGTTCTGGTGAACGTTGCAGGGGAGGATATCGACGAGTTCTGCGAGTGCGCCCGGCTGCTGGAAGGTGTGCCGGGAGTAGCAGGGATAGAGCTGAACGTCTCCTGTCCTAATGTGAAAGCCGGTGGGGCTGTATTCGCCTGCGATCCCACATCAGCGGGGGATGTGACATCCGCCGTCCGTAGTGCCACCACTCTCCCTTTGATCGTGAAGCTATCTCCAAACGTCGGCGATATCGTATCTATCGCCCTGGCTGTGGAGAAAGCCGGAGCAGACTGTATCTCCCTGATCAATACGCTGCTGGGGATGAAAATCGACATAAAACGGCGCCGCCCCCTCCTTGGGAACGTCACCGGCGGGTTGTCCGGCCCTGCGATCAGGCCGGTAGCTGTCCGGATGGTGTACCAGATTGCCCAGGTCGTCAGCATACCAATAGTCGGCCTAGGGGGGATTACATCGGCCGAAGACGCATTGGAGTTTATCCTGGCGGGTGCTTCAGCGATTCAGATTGGCACAGGCATCTTCGTTGACCCCACAGCTCCTCTTCGCATCATCGACGAGCTCGCCCAGTTCATAGAGTCTGAAGGCGTTGGTTGCCTGAGTGAGCTAGTTGGGGCTGCGAATCCCCATTTCGCAGGGCACCGCCAGCAGCAATCAGCTTTCAGCGATCGGCAGTTACCTGAAGAGCTGATTGCTGGAAGCTGACGGCTCTATTCGATAATCACCTCGAATTGTGTTGAGGGAGGGGCATTGTTCCCCAATACCGGACTGGGCTGAATACGAATGAACAGTTGGTACCGCCCTTTACCCGGAAAAGCTATGTTGTTGGTGTAGTGCATCCGTTCTACGCTCTCCCCTCGCGGAACCGCAGGGATCAAGGCCTGGTCGTATTGGACCGGTCGGCCATCCTTCAGAATGTCCATGCTGATTACCAGGTAAGGAACCACCTGGCCGGTTGCGTTGTCTGTAACCTGGATGGACACGTTCCTAATGTAGTCACCTTGATCGTCTTTCGGATCTGGAGGCGGGCCTTGGGCTGCATCCAGATTCTTGTTGATCTGTTGGGTTTGGAGCCCTAACACCATCTCCTCATTTGCTGCCGCCCCTTGGTTGTTCTGTTGCTGTTGCGGTTGAGCGGTCGGCGCGATCGAACTGGTGTTGCCGGCCACCATCCGGCGAGCAGCCTGAACCGACAGGGCGATAGTAAGGGAGTCCAACGTCACTTCGCTGGTTGGAACGCGGACGTTGGCGGGGGCGCCTGGTTGAGCTGTTGCCTCTGGGTCCAGATCGTCTACCTCGGAAGTCGTAGTCGGCGGTCGGCTGGGTGTGGATGTAGAAGCGGAATTGTTGGATTGGGACTGTCCGGTGTCTACCAGGTTTGAGCCAGACTGCTGGTTTTCGGAGTCGCCGCCAGGTGAGCATGCGGTGAATAAAACGGTAAATGCCGCCAGAAAAACAGCGGCTACCAGCCACGTTTTCTGAGTTGCCAGATTCATGGCCTCTTCTCCGTAAGATACTCAATATGGTAATGGGGCGACACCGTTATTTGCGGCACCGCCCCTCACTACTGCAGACAACCAACCCTTTAGCAGAGTCGGTCGCGGCGCTGCCAACTTCGGCAGGGTGAAACCGAAAGCATGATATGTTCCAACCCATTCTCATCCCCCAAAATGGAAAAACCGATCTCAAGAAAAGTGCTACACCTGCCGAATATTAAGTAGATTGCTTCACATAAATACACTTTCAAGGAGGACGACGGTGATCGCTAACCGACGCGCGGCTTTTGGTTTTCTCGGCCGGCATCCTCGCGACTGGTCTATCAAGACGAAGCTGATGGTTGTCAACCTTGCGTTGTCTCTGGTTCCGGTGCTCGTCCTCGCTTATGTGGACGGCCTACGTTTAGAAGAGGCGCTTCGCAACGGCTCCGAGACGATGGGGCAGACGGCTCTTGCCACTGTTGCGCTCTCTCTGGTGGTGATGCTTGGGCTTTCTGCGGTGGTAGTATCCAGGATGGTAAACCCGATTCGGGGGCTGGTTGAGGATGTTGGCCGCCTTGCCATGGGCGATCTTTCGGGCACTGTTGGCGAGGAAGACTTGATTGATTCAGGGTCTAACTCGTCGAGCGAAGCTACCCAGGCGTATCAGGAACAACAGGCGGCGATCAATCGAGCCAAATCGGAGAGAATCCAGATAATAAGCAACCTTGCCGCCAGCGATCTACTGGTATCGGTAGCAGCGGGGCTTCGATCAGACCCCGGCGCCATCCAGCAGTTGCTGAAGGAGACAATGGCTACGAATAAGAGCTTCACCGCAGTGTTCGTTCTTGATATGGACGGAAGGTGCAGCTATTCGACAGATTCAAAGATGATAGGGAAGATGTATCACTTCCGCCCTTACTGGCGACGTGCCAGAAAAGGCGAGCAATACGCTTCGAGAGTCTCTATCAGTGTGGATACCAGAAGGCCGATGGTCGTGTACAGTGCCCCGATAAAATATCGTGGTGATGTCGTTGGGGTGGCAGCGCTGCGCACCGACGCCTCTGAAATCTCGGAACTGCTGTTACGTTCACGGTCCGGGGCTGGCCGCAACGGCGATGAGGTTCAACAGTTGAGAGCCTCGATTGTCGAAACACGGAATCAACTGAGACTGCTTTCCATCGAGGCAGATAAGGTCGCCGCGGGTGACCTGTCCCAGAACTATGCGATACGATCGGATATGGACGCTGTGGGGATCGCTTTCAACAGTATGATCATCGCCCTGCGTAAGATTGTTGGGAAGGTCAAGGTGGCAGCAGATGAATTATCTGAGACTTCTGTACAGTTGAGTGGCTCGACGAGCCAGACTGGAGCAGCCGTCCAGCAGGTCACGGCGGCGATGCAGAACATGGCGTCGGGTTCTCAAGAAGTCAGCCATTCATCTCAGGTAACCAATGAAGCTGTTGGCCACTTGACAGAATCGATTAACGCGATCACAAAGGGTGCTGCTGAACAAGCTCAGCAGGTTCGGGCATCCAAGGCTGCTGCTACCGAGATGGCCGTCCAGGTAGATCGAGTAGCGAAGAACGCCGATAACCTGGCAATTGCGGGGGAACGAACCAAGGGGTCGGCAGAACAGGGCGCAAAAGCCGTCCAGGAGACTGTTGACGGAATGGAGATGATCATGAACGTAGTCGTTCAGGTTGCCTCCAGGGTTGGGGAGTTGGGGCGATTGGGGGAGAAAATCGGAGCTGTGGTGGAGACCATCGACGATATCTCCGAGCAGACCAACCTCCTCGCCTTGAACGCTGCGATCGAGGCCGCGCGAGCCGGGGAACATGGACGGGGCTTCGCCGTGGTGGCCGATGAGGTTAGAAAGCTCGCAGAGCGAGCACAGAGGGAAACCAAGTCCATTGCGGAGCTGATCAAGGATGTGCAGAGTGGGACTAAAGAAGCTGTGGTAGCGATGGAAGCCGGGTCTTCAAAGGTGCAGGAGGGGTCGCTCAAGGCAGCTCAGGCAAGAGAAGCCCTGGATGAGATATTGATGGCGGTCAGTTCTATGTCGGATCAGGTATCGGAAATTGCTGTGGCGGCTCGAGAGATGGCGAAGGGCTCCAACAGCATGGTGGAGGCCATAGAAAATATTAATGCCGTGGTAGAGAAGTACAACGCATCCACACAGGAGATGTCCCATCAGGCTGATCTGGTCACATCCTCGATCGAATCGGTAGCCGCTGTGGCTGAGCAAAACAACAGTACCACTCAAGAGGTAACAGCCTCAGCCGAGGAGATGGCGGCGCAGGTCGAGGAGATGGGTGCTCAAGCTGAAGAGTTAGCCGCGATGGCAGATACGTTGAAGCAACTCGTGGCCCGCTTCACGATAGATACAGCAAGCAAGCAATCC
>JBMNNU010000059.1:0-14346 GCA_050942695.1 Chloroflexota bacterium | reverse complement strand
CAAGGAAGCCGTCCGGAGGCGGCTGGTTCGACGACTCCAAGATCTGGGCTACAAGGTCACTGCTGAGCCCGATCCGGTTGCCGCCTAACCGCCGACAAGGGGTTTTCATACCAGCCCTGCGGGCTGGAACGGTAGCCCCGGAGGGGCTTTGTTTTCTCAGCCCGATCGCTTTAGCGTCGGGCTTTACTGTCTGCCTGCTACCACGTGAACCGGTGCTGCTGTACGAGGTACCGGGGGGCGGGCACGGCGACCCGCCCCCTTACTAACGGTTTACGGAGCCGTCACAACCTTGTAGGCATCCACCAGTCCTGTCCCCTGCTGATCTGAGGTCAAGCCAGGCAGCTTAGTAGCGTTCTCCTTCAAGACCGCAGCGATATGGTCGGGCGATCTGTCGGGGTCGAACTTCATGCGAAGCGCGGCAACGGCTGTGACGTGGGGCGCAGCCATTGAAGTCCCGCTCATTATCTGGTATTTAGGTCCGGTGTAGGTGGATTGGATATCGACTCCGGGGGCCGCCAGATCTACATGAGGCCCATTGCTGGAAAAAGATGCTATGTTGTCGGTCGGGTCGATTGCCGACACAGCGATCACGCCTGGATAGCGCGCCGGATACTGGACGGTATCGGGGCCAGGTCCTCTGTTCCCTGCTGAGGCAACCAACACAACCCCCGCTTTGTAGCTATTGTAGATGACTTCCTCGTAGGTCTCGTCGTATTCGGCAGAGCCGAAGCTCAGATTGGCTACCTGAATCCCGTTATCGACGCACCATTCTAACCCGGCGAATATATCCGACCACCACCCTCTTCCATGCTTGTCCATCACTTTGACGGCATACAACTCGATATCGGGGCCGACGCCTACGACACCGGAGCCGTTATCCAGAGCCGCGATAATGCCCGCTATGTGGGTGCCGTGGCCTCGATCATCGTCGTAGCTCTTTGCGCTCTGCACCTGGTTCACTCCCCCCGCTACCTTCAGGTCGGGGTGCTTTAGATCGATCCCGCTGTCCAGCACCGCCACCTTCACGTTCTGCCCTTTCGATACGTCCCAGGCCTCCGGTGCGTTGATGCGGCTAACCCCCCAGGGTTCGATTTGATCTTTTGGATTTTTTTTGTCCTTCTTATTCTTGTCCTTGTCCTTGTCCTTGTCCTTATCCTTGTTCTTGTTGTTGCCGTTGTTTTTGGATGGGTCGTCGGTTTTGCCGGGTATGGCAGTTGCTCTGGAGGCATCTACGGTGTGCTCTTGGGCAAGCCTGTCATCGATTATCCTCACGACGTCCGATTGTGAAGCGAGCGATGCCGCGCTAGCGGGAGTCAACTCGGCAGCCTCGGCGTTAACCAATTTCAAAGACTTGAGCTGCTTGCCGCCCGCTTTTCTGACAGCCGATTGCTTCGCTGGCGGGGCAACACCTTCTTTAAATACCACTATCTTCCTGACGGGTACATCGGCAGCCGCCGACGTCGTTGCAAGCAGCGCTACAATCGCGAATATTAGTGGAATCAACCACCCGATGCGCGTTCTCATGATCGAATCTCCTTTCAACTAAGGCCAGTTCTAATCTCGCGTCAACGGACAATTCATCGAGCTAACGGGCGAAGCTGATAACTCAGTTGGTTGGCGGACTTCGAGGAATAGCTATCCAAATAGCAGAAGTTCGCTTTTCCTAAAATAGTACTTTTGGGCTATTTACTTGTTGTTCCTCCGGGATAAACTTGCCACGATACCAAATATCGTTCGCCAGATTCTCCATCGAAAAGGGCAAACCCATCGAGAGGTGGGGACGCAAAGCCGTGGATCCGTACCTGCCGTTTCGGCGCATGGAGGATAGCCAGGTTGCCGCAGGAGAGAAGCATACAGCAGCGCCGCTCCCTCCTGACCTACACACATTTAGTGATCCATCGCTTATGAGGCGTCGCCCAACCTTTCGACCAATACGCAAGGAGGTGCACTATGAGAAAAACGGTACGGGCCCTATGGTTGTCGCTAACGTTTGTTCTCCTAATGGCCCTATCCACCAGTGCGGTGATGGCCGGATGGGACTACGGCGACTCCTCCAGCAAGAGCAAAGGCAATCCCCACACCCAATGCGTCACAGATTCACCCAGCGGCTGGGACTACGGAGATGGCTGGGATTACGGAGACGGTTGGGACTACGGCGACGAGAAGTGTAAAAAAACCCCGCCGGGGCAATCCAAGCCCAAGTCGAATTCGTCGAATTCAAAATCCAAGTCAAAGCCTTAGCTCTCGCGCCATAACCGACTTAAAGACGATCTCCTTTGCAGTCGGTAGGTAATCGTCGAGTGGTTGTGCCCTAGAGATCCAAAACGGAGTTAGCTCAGGAGCCAACAAAACAGGAGCAGCGCAGCATGGCCGCCCGTCTCGAAATTCGAGACGGGCGCGCGTGATGTTGTCGCGAATTATTAGCCGGGCGATTGAGAGCTCTTTGGATGGAAGGCTACCTGCGATAGAGGCGAGGCTACGGAACAACCGATGAAGGATTTCCCCTACCGCATCCGAATCCACATCCTGATGGTGATAGCAGGAGGAATGGGAGTCCTGCTGTTCACCTTCCCCTGGCATATCGACTCACAAGACCTGCTCCTCTTGGCTACCCTTACGATAGCGGGCATCCTGGCGGGCATCTACGAAATGCCTATGGTGTACAGCCACAGCAGGATCAATCTGACGGGCGCTGTCCTGTTGATGGCGGTATTCCTGGCAAGTCCTCCCCAGGTCTGCCTCCTGGCGGCAGTCGTCTCCATGGTATATGGATTGGCGCTGCGCCGTCGGCTCTGGAACATCTTCTTCAGCGTGGGATCCAACGTGCTCAGCATATGGTTGGCTGCTTTGCTTTACAACGAGATTGCCGACCGGACCCTATTACCCCTTGATAGCTGGGGAAACATCAAAGCGCTCTGCCTCTCTGCCAGCAGCTACTGGCTGGTAAGTAGCGCGCTGATCACCGTCGCTGTAGCTGCACGCTACGGAGAACCTTTCTTTAAAACCTACGTTGCTAACTGGCGAGAGGTCTATATCCAGTGCATCTTGATGACGCTGCTCGCAGTGCTAGGGGTTGCAGCCTGGCAGCAAGGAGCGCTTTACGCCTTTCTTCTGCTCGTACCAGCCGTGGCCGTCTACCAGCTCCTCAGCCTGACCAGGCTGAAACAGCAACAGGTAATTCACGCAATAGAGATCATCGCCGAGGTCCTCGACAGGCGCAATCCCTTTACCTTCCAACACTCGCAGCGTGTGGCCGACTATGTCGTGAGGATTGCCAAGCAGCTTCGCCTCGCCACAGCCGACGTGGAGGTGCTCCGCCGAGCGGCCCTGATCCACGACATCGGTAAACTGGGGGGTGACGACCTCTCGACAGAATTGCTCTCCTGTAGAGGCGACCCCACAGACTACCAGTTCTACAGCCTGAAGCAGCATGCTCAGATGGGGGCATTGATTGCCAGGGAAATTCCGGCTTTCGAAGAGGCAGAGCAACCCATACGCTACCACCACGACTGGTACGATGGAAGCCGGACATCCAAAAATCATTCAGGTGAGGCTATTCCCCTGGGAGCCAGGATACTGGCGGTGGCAGATACTTATGATTGCCTCTGTATGGCCAACGGGGAGGTTGCCCTGCCCTACGATCCTATTGCTGTGGAACAACTGAAAACCATGGGCGGAAAGCGATTAGACCCGGCTCTTCTGGCCGTCTTCCTCAAAATCCTCGAGCCCCAGCAGCTCTCTCAGTCCGTTGCTGCGCGGATAGCAAGGGCGTCTAATTCGATCGAATGACAACAAAGGCAAATTCGACTACCGCTCAATGGGAAGGATGAGTACGAAGGCTGCTATAATAAGTGTTCGGGCTGGCTACAAGCCGCCATCAATCCCGATTCAGGAGTCCGAGCATTGGAAGACCTTACTTCGAAGGAAACAACCCTATCCCAACCCAACGGTCAGCCTATCGAGGCTGCCGAGAAACCCGAACAGCCGGTAAACGCTGAAGTCGTTGCCGAACCTCAGGCGACTGAGGAGGGCACGATCGCCGAGGCGGCGCCCGCCGCGGAAGCCGAAACCCCGGAGACGGCCAAGTCAGAGGAGCCTAAGTCAGAGGAGCCCAAATCCGAGGAGGCAAAACCGAAGGAGGCGGCCCCAGCCAAACCAGCAGCCCCTCGACTTGCGGATCTTCAACCAGGCGCTGTCGTGGAAGGCAAGGTCACCCGCATCGAGAGGTACGGTGCTTTCGTCGACCTGGGGCTGGCTGAGCGACGTGATGGCCTGATCCACATCTCCGAACTCGCTCCCTATCGCGTTCGCCGCGTCGAAGACGTGGTCAAAGTGGGGGACGAGATAAAAGCCCGTGTGGTTTCAGTCGACTTGAATCGCAGCAGGATCGCGCTGTCTCTCAACGACGTGGAGGCGGAGCATTACGACGTTGAAGCCAAAACACGCTCCAACGAGCCGATGATCACCGCCATGGCCGCGGCTTTCGAGCGAGCCTACGGGCGTCTAAGAGAGCAAGAGGCTAAGAGCGGCAACTCCACCAGGCGCAACGACAGGGGCTCAAAGGCGAAGAAGGCGCACGAGATGCTGATGGAGAAGTACCGCTCGAACAAACAATAGCCGGAATTCGATTGCGTGAATCGAGCAAAAGCCATCGCGAAATGACTACCTCATATCAACCTTCATCGTAGCTGCAGCTTTGCTTGGCTATACGGAGGGGTAACTACCCATCTTGGCCGCATCGATGTGGGCCACCAGTGTAGGTCCACCGTGGATAGGTATACGGGTCTGCCTCACCAGCAACTGCGGTATGTGATAGGCCAACTCCGAGAGAGCTTCGATGGCAATTTCTCCCTGACTGGCAGACGGCTTTCGATCGATTGCATCTGATACTGCCCTGTGCAGACAATCTGCTGCTCTCTTCGATTCGCTCAGGAGTAATCTGCCATCCTCTGCAGTACGGGTTGGCTCGTTGATAGGGCTGCCTCCCAAATATGCATGCCCCAGGCAGAGCAATCGAAAATCCAGTTGCGCTAGGGTTTCCAGGGAGTTGCGGTAGTTGGGTGCGTCGAAGTAGAGCGGATAACTACCGGGCCTCGAACCTAACCCTTGAATAGCGTCGCCTGTAAACAATACTCCTTCAGATTCCCAGTAGTAACAGGCCGAACCAGGCGTGTGGCCCGGACAGTGGAGCACGCTCAGTTTTATCCCGGCGCCCAGCTCCAACACGTCTCCATCAGACAGCAATCTATCGACGCCAGCGGCTTGCCCTGCGCATTCGATAATGTATTCTTTTCGCTGGCGCAAGATGCTCTCCGAAAAGCCAAGGGCGCGGAGAGGTTTATTCATGAACTCCACCTGGGCATCCGTGGATTCGGCCATGAACTGATCGCCCGAGTGCAGATGGATGGAGCCAGTAGATGCGGCTTTCACAGCTAGATTACCGCCCGCATGGTCAAGGTGAGCATGGGTATTGAGGATTAAATCCACATCGGAGAGGCTCATTCCCAACTGGGCTAAGGCAGAGGTAAGATACTGCTGGGGCGCCTTCGCCACTCCAGTGTCGACGAGGGCTACACTATCACCCTTAAGCAGATAGAGGAATACGGTGCCCCCCTCACCAAACGGCGCCATGATCCTGTAGATCTTGTCGTGTACTCGCGCTACCTGCATCGCTGCTACCTCCGTTTTTATCCAGTCCGCTCACCTGAATGAAGCTGAGACCATCTTATTTCCCAGCTTTGCCTACTCTATCCTATACTCGGAAGCCTAGGTTAACAAGTATACCGGCGAGAAACATGGTGCAGAGCACCTGGCGCTGCTCAGACCCAGTGCCGCATATCGCCTTGACGCTCTTATTAGCGGATGCTAGCATGAAGTTAATACATTTAACTGCGACATCCTTTGTTATGGAGGCCGCTATGCTCACATCTGCCGATGTTAAGGGCGTTATCGCCACCATCGTAACCCCTTTCGACGAGAACGGGCAGGTAAGCTCACCTGCAATCGAAACGATCACCGAATACCTGGTGACCAACGGAGTTCACGCTATCATGGCCGCAGGGGAGACAGGAGAGTTCCCTCATCTCCTTCAAGATGAAAGAAAGTATGTAACCCGATTGATCGCCGAACAGGTCAACGGGCGCATACCCGTCATCGCAGGCACCGCCGCCTGTAGCAACCAGGAAACACTACTCCTGATGGACGACGCAGCGGAAGCAGGGGCAAGCGCTGCCATAGTCGCCCCCCCATACTATTACACGCTTCCCGAGGACTCTCTATATGACTTTTACATGGACATCGCCGACCGTGGAGCGCTGCCGGTAATCTTGTACAACAATCCACTTAATACGGGCAACAACCTATCGGCAATGACCATCGCTCGTCTAGCCGACCACGAGCGAATCATCGGCATTAAGCAGAGCAACTACAACATGAGTGAGTTGGTGGAGCTCTTGCGGTTAGTAGGGAACAAGATGGCGGTCACCACTGGCATCGATAGTCAGTTCTATCCCGCGCTCTGCGTCGGAGTGGCGGGTATCTTTTCCGCAGCGGCCTCCGTTATCCCTAAGCAGGTAGTGGAGGTATACGACCTCTTCCAGCAGGGTAAACGGGACGAAGCTTTGAGGCTGTACATGAGGCTGCAGTTGATCGACCGCCTCCTCGAGTACAAACCGGGATGCGTTGCGCCTGCCAAGGAGGCGCTCACCATGCTGGGGTATCCTGCAGGGCCGGTTCGCCGCCCGCTTCCTGACCTGACGGATCAGGAGAGGCAGGGCATACGGGACGCACTGGTCGATCTGGGGTTACTGTGATGTAGGAGTTGAGACACTACGATGCTGGCCCGTGGTACTCAGGCCGGCATAGGGTGACACCAATATTTCGGGCTTCTCACGTCCGTAGCCCAGGGCCCAGTGCCATGCCGTCCACGTTGACCTGCATTATCCGGGATGGCGTATGCCAACGAGGGCGACAGGGCAGAGCCCCCTGTGCTACTTTTTGAGGGGACCGCAGGGCAGAGCGCCCTGTACTACGTAGGGCGGCGCAGCGCCATACGATAAACCGCAGGCACCACCAGCAGCGTGAGGAAGGTCGAGCTGAAGAGCCCCCCCATCACCACAACGGCCAGTTCGGAGGCGATAATCGACCCACCCTCCAGCCCAAGAGCCAGCGGCACCAGCGCCAGTATCGTGGTCAAGGCCGTCATCAAGATAGGTCGCATCCGGATGCGGCCCGCCTCCAGAAGCGCACGGTTGGGATCTCCGCCCTCCTGAATAGGCCTTCTGGCAAAGTCCAACAGCACGATAGCGTTGGTCACCACGATGCCAATTAGCATCAATACCCCGATCATCCCCGACATGCTCAAGGTCCGCCCGGAGAAGTAGAGAGCTGGCAGCGCGCCTATAGCTGCCAGCGGAAGCGATACGAGAATCACCAGCGGGTCCAATAATGAGTTGAAGAACAGGGCCATCACCAGGTAAACCAACCCTACTCCCACCAGTTGCCCCGCCCCCATGGACGAGAAGCCCTCAGACAACTGCTCCATGACCCCGCCGTAATCCACCGTAACCCCCTTTGGAAGCCCCAACGACTCGATCCGTTCGCGGATCTCTTCGGTTACCGCTCCGGTACCCTGGGCTATGATGTCGGCCGCGATATCTACAGCCGGGCTTTGATCGATCCGAGTAATCTGGGCCGACCTCTTTTCCCGTCTTATCTGGGCTATCTCCGAAAGCGGTTCGGGCTCGGGGGATCCAAAAAGTAGGTCGCCCAATGTCTCAGGGCTATCTACCGAGCTCCTGGGCACCGAAATTCGGATGTCCAGATTGCCGTCGGGTTGCTCCAGACTACCTGCCGCCTGGCCTGCTACCATTCCACGAATCGCTGCGGCCAGTTGTGCTGTAGTTAACCCCAGTTCCGTCGCCCGGCTGGGCTCCACCTGGATGACGATTTCTGAGGTCTCACTAGCGATATCGCTGGTGAGGTTGGCCAGGCTGGGCAGCTTCTCCAACTCTCTCTTCACCTCCTCCGCGGCCTTCTCCACCTCCTTCTGATCGCTCCCGCTGATTACCAGCCGCACCTTGGTAGTGCCCATCGACTCCTCGCTGGCGATGCTTATCTGGAACTCTCCCTGGATCGTATCGAAGGAGTTCCTCAGGTCGGCAGCGGTATCTTCCAGATCAGCATCGTCCTCCAGCCGGACCAGTATCGAAGCCCCACCGCCACGGCCGGAAAGAGCAGCCCGCATGGAGCCCAAACCGCCTGTCTCATCTCCCATGGAGGCTTGGTAGAGCGTTACTCCGGGGGTGTTGGCCAGGATCTTCTCGACATCAGCCACCTTCGAGGAAACCGTTTCACGGCCGGCGCCCGGCGGGGGGGCGATCTGAACGGTCAACAGCTTTTCCTGGTCGGAAGGCAGGAAAGCCGTCGGGATTCCGGGGAGAAGTGAGAGGCTCGCCGCAAGCAGCACGAATGCAAGCATCACCGTGATAATGGGATGGGCCAGCACCCACCTTAGAGCGGGCGTGTATATTCTAAGCAACAACGGCTCAGAATTCAGGTGGGTTTGCCCATTCCTAGTCTGAGCGGGTGGTTGATCGGAGGTCGTGAGGCCTCGCTCCGGCAATAGCTCTTCGACCCCCAGATTGCTTCCATCATCTTCCGGCTCCACCCTGGGAGTTAACAGCAAACGACAGAGAACCGGCACGACGGTAATTGCTACTAATAGCGAGGCCAGAAGCGCGAATGTGACCGTAATGGCAAAGGGGCGGAATGCCTGGCCGACGATACCGCCGATGAACCCCAAAGGCAGAAAGACTGCCACGGTGGTGAGTGTCGAAGCGGTAACCGGCATCGCTACCTCGGCGGTAGCTTGCCGAGCGGCTTCCGCGGGCATCCGCCCAGCCTGTACATGTCTATGGCTGTTTTCGAGCACAACGATACCATCGTCCACCACTCGCCCAACGGCCACCGCTAGCCCGGCCAGCGTCATGATATTGAGTGTCAACTGCTGCCACTCCATCGCTAGGAGGGCGATGGCGATGGAGAGCGGGATAGAAACCCCGGCGATTAGGGTGCTTCTCAGATCTCTCAAGAAGGCGAAGATCACCAACACGGCTATGAACATCCCCAGCAGCCCCTCACGCCCCAGCCCATAGAGGGACCTCTCCACGTAACCGGACTCATCGGAAACGATCAAGGTCTTTACGCCCTCCCCTAACTCCCCCTCCAGATCATCCAGTCGCTGAAGCACCGCATCGGCCACTCGCACCGTGTTGGCATCCTGCCTCTTGGTAACCATCAGTAGGATGCTCGGCTCGCCGTTGGTACGGGAAATCCCTCCCGTCTCAGCGGGAGTCAGTTGCACCGTGGCGATATCTTGCAGCTTCACCAGAGGTAGCGATTGTGGTATGGGTGATCCGGTCGCAGCCGATGGATCGGGCAAAGCACCCACAGATGGAGGCATCGCCCCGGCAGGCATCTCCATCTTGGGAACGATCAGTTTTTGGCCAGGGACAATAAGATTCGGGTTAGCTAGTTGGCTGGCCTGAGCGATAGCCATTACCGAGGTGCCGTAGCGGGCTGCTAGCTCGCTTACCGTGTCGCCGGACTGTACCGTATGCACGACAGTCCCGGACTGCTCCTGTGATTGGGGGTTACCACGATCCACCCCCACGACCATTTCTCGGACCTCGTCTAAAGTCTGAAAGCGGTGGAATGTCCGCACTGGGATCTCCCACCCTTCTACTTCGACGCTTCCGGCCGGCAGCTCGAGGCTGTTCGCCTGGAGCAGCGACGCCACCTGCTGAAAGGTTATTCCCTTCTCAGCAGCTTTCTCGGGGTCCAGCACCACCTGGACCTCCTGCAGTTGCCCCCCCAGCAGTTCTACCGAGTAAACCCCATCCAACCTCGATAGCTCCGGAACCAGCCTGTCGGAGGCGATGCGTCTCAATTCGGTTAGGGGAACCTCTCCCATAAGGCTGATCTGGACCACAGGCAGGTCGTTCAGGTCGATGCGGGCGGTTCTGGGGGTTTGGGCATCCTGGGGCAATGAGATCCCCGGCAGGGCGGACTGGATGTCCACTTCGGCCTGCTCGGTATCTACGCCGTAATCGAATTCCGCTATCACGATGGAAAGGCTTTCCACGGAGGTGGATTGCAGCCTCTTTACGCCGGAGATGTTAGCAACCCCCTGCTCGATCGGCTTAGTGACCTGCTCCGCAACGTCTTTAGGAGACGCGCCAGGGTAGGCCGTTATGACTGTCACCATGGGGAAGTCCATTTCGGGCATCAGCTCAACATTCATGCGAGATACCGCCATTGCTCCCGCCACGAGAACTGCAGCCGAAAGCAAAAGGGTAATGAAGCCCCTTGCGAGGGCAAACTCCGTCAACCAGTTGATGGGAGTGCCAACCTTTCCTGGATATTCCCTGGCGTTTTTCGCACAAGCCGTTCCCGCCTTTGAGAGTCGCACTATTAGTGGTTCGATTCCTGCAAACCTGCCGAGCGACTGCACCAATCACCGGGTTGGAGGAACACTCGCTTGGCGAAGAAGGTGCTGATTGTGGAAGATGAACCCGAGGTCCAAGAGGTCGAAAGAATGGTTGTCGAGGACCTGCTGGGTTGTGAAGTTACCGTCGCGTCCACTGGGGAGGAAGCCCTGGAAAAGCTCTCAGAGTCGACTCCGGACCTGGTGGTGCTTGATCTATTGCTGCCTGGAATAGATGGGTTCACTGTGGCGGAGCGAATGCGGGCCGAATCCAGGCTAGATACCACTCGCATCCTTGCCCTGAGCGGGCTAACTCGCCAGGAGGACAAGGAAAGAGCGAAAGCCGCCGGTGTCAACGACGTGCTGGACAAACCTTTCGACCTGGACGAGTTGGTTAAAAAGATCGAAGGGCTGGTTGGCTCCTGCACGCCTGCTGGCTAGATGATATAATTCACGATGGAGGTTGAGCTAACAACAGGAGGGTTATCGGGCTGGATTCACAAACGCTGGCTAGAAGAATAGTTGACATCGTTTCGGATAAACAGGCCGCCGATATCGTCATGCTCGATCTCCGCGATGTGTCTCTCATCGCAGATTATTTTGTCATCTGCACGGGGACAACCGATCGGCAGATCAAAGCAATAATGGATGATATCCGGGAGACACTCGCGCGTGAGGAGAAAATTAAACCTCTCCAGGCGGAAGGTGCCCCCGACTCGGGTTGGGTTTTGCTGGATTACGGGAGCGTTGTAGTCCACATCTTCGCACCGGAGCTGCGCGAGTACTACCGATTAGAGAAGATCTGGTCTCAGGCCGTCCCTGTGCTGCGCATTGCGTAGTAGCTATCAGCTTTCGGTATGAAGCATACCTGATATTCAGGTTTAACCACAAAAGCTAATAGCTAAATGCCGACTGTGAAAGCTAATTTGGGAGATTTGTCGTGAAGAATAGGCAGGATCGACGGTTTGGGATCGGGCTGGGCATTGGAGTCGCGCTGGGATTCCTGCTGGGATCGATCCTTGCCGACCGCCTGGGGAACGAGGCAGCCGAGGCTGCCAGATCCGTGGTGAACAGACTGCAACGTCGCACATCGGGGGTCCGATTCGAGGCGCTCCTTCAGTAGGGGCGACGCGTGCGTCGCCCCTACCGCCAATTACCCCTACTCCGAGATCCACTTATCCGTATCTCGGCTCCAGCTTATCAGCTCACCTTCGTTGAACCAGAGAGCGATCTCGTTCTTCGCTGTTTCTGGGGAGTCTGAGGCGTGCACCAGATTCCGTCCGATCTCCATACCTAGGTCGCCGCGAATCGTTCCAGGGGTCGCCTGAACCGGATTGGTAGCCCCAACGGTCGATCTCACGGCTGCGATGGCATCATTGCCCTCGAATACCGCTACAACGACCGGGGCCGAGGTAATGTAGCGGATCAGTCCATCGAAGAACGGCTTCCCTTTGTGGACGGCATAGTGTTGCTCCGCTAGCTGCTGGCTCACCGCCACCATCTTGAGCCCCACCATTTTGAGGCCGCGGTTCTCAAACCTCTTCAGAATCTCGCCCGCCAGGCCCCTTTGAACGGCGTCAGGCTTCGCGATTATCAGTGTTCGTTCCATATTGCTCCCTATCCAATCGATTTTTATTGATCACTGCCAGATATTGCCTCATGGCCTGCCTGAGCTGCCCATCGAGCACCAGGAGATCTCCAACAAGCCAGCGGGCACCCGCATCTTCGGGGGCAACCTCCACCAGGGCCAAAGCAATCTCTCGCACCTCCGATAACAGCGATTCGTCCAACTGTAAGGCAGCGCGCAGTTCATCTACAGCCGGTCCGATCTGACCCCGCGCACGATACTCCCAGGCAGCATCCAGATGTTTTCGCGATTTCTGGCAGGTGAGAGAAGTCTCCTCCGCCATAATCCTCTCTCTCACCCATTCCCCTTCGACTTCAGCTTGCGGCAGATCGATATGCTCCTGCTGCTCGCTCTCTTCTTCGTCGGTAAGGGAATCGTCGTACTCCGCGGAGTCTTCCAGGATCTCGTCTTCATCAGGTAGATCAGCCTCCAATCCCACAGGCGGGATCACCATTTCCACCTCGCCGAATAACGCTCTGGCCACCGAGTTGCCGGGATTCAAGATCGCGCATTTTTCTAGAATCGGAACGGCATCCTGATTCCCCATCGCATGGGCAGCCCCCGCTCGAATCGCCAACGCTTTCAGGCAGGACGGGCTGCTCGCGAGTATCTCCTCGGCCACACCGCCCGCTTCTTCGAAGCTCCTGGAAAGCCATAGCGCCTGAGCCATCCCCAGAGCTACCAGCACCGGCTCCGGCGCCGTCTCCAAAGCCTCCTCGAAAAGGGAAATCGCCTCCTGGTACATCCCCTCTCGAAGTAGCCGCCGCGCGACGGCGTGTTTGGAGAAACCAGGGTCGGTACGCCGGTGATCGCTCAACCGAGAGGTCAGTCGACGTATCTCCGCGGCTACCTGGCGGTTGGTGTTGTCGATCTCGAAAAGCCGGATGAACTGGTCCAGGGCATCTGCGAGGTCGCCATCCTCTTCGGCCATGACAGCCAGGCTCGATCGAGCTATCAGATTCTCAGGGTCTACCTTCAACAAGCCTCTAAATAGCTCCCTGGCCTCATCCCGCCGGTCGCACGCCAGGTGGATCCGGCCTAGCAGCTCAACGGTCTCATAGTCTTCAGGAAAGCTGCTCTGGATTCTCCTGACAAGAGCCGACGCTAGCTCGTAGTCGGCATTGTCGATGGCTATCTTTGCCTGCTCGCGAACTTTCTGGAGGGTGGCCATGCTGACAATCCTCGGCAGATGTAGTGACTCTTCACCATTATAGCTTCGCGACGCCTTTGCGGATAGCAGCAAGACGCAATTCTGGCGGCCACATTCCTGGGAACGCGACAGTTTGCCCACCTGTCCTCTCGCGGGCGAGTTGCTATAAAATGTAGCCACTCAAGCCTGCTGGCCGCTACGTTGTGTGCGATTATTTTGTAAACGAGGCATGGTTCACGGCACGAGTCACGATGTAACGTCAGGCCTTGTGCCTGACGTTACATCGTCGGGGACAAGCCCCGACGCTACAGATCTGGCTGTTTGTGTGAACCATCCAGTAAACGATCATAAGCCTGCGGCTACTTTTTTGAGACGGGTAGGCCGTCCGCACTATCGGTGTAGGCCACCGCGTTGGATAACTGGGATAAAAGGGATATGCAACCAGGTACTGTCGATTACGACCAGGCTTACTACCAAAGCCGGGAATCGTGGCCTGATTTTCGGATAGAGGCCGATTTGATAACCAGGCTCGCGCACCTCACATCCAGAGCTACGGTGCTCGAGATCGGGTGTGGAAGCGGTGAACTGCTGCGCCGGTTGGCGCCGGGCTCCAAACTCGCAATAGGGATCGACCTTTCCGGGGAGGGGCTGAGCTTGGCCAGGGCCCGTATGGTCGCCTATCGCCTGAGCTCATCTAGGCTGCTCAAGGCTCGAGCAGAATCTCTTCCATTCGCGGATGGATCCTTCGATGCAGTGGTCTCCCAGCACCTACTGGAGCACATTCACGCCCCAATCGAGGCGCTTCGGGAGTGGCGGCGGGTGCTGCGGCCGGGAGGGGTGGTAGCTTTGGTAACCCCCAACGCTCTGTATCCCGATCCGGCCCTTTTCTACGACCCGAGTCACGCCGATCTCTTCACCCCCGATACGCTTCGCTCTGTTCTCGAGTCCGCGGGTTTCAATGTGGTACACCTCTCCACCCTCTTCCCCTATCTTGGGAGAGGGCGGATAGCTCGCGCACTGAGCATCCGGGTCGCGCCGATCGCCTGTCGCCTGCGAAGCTTTGATAGCAGCGGGCGATCGCTC
>JBMNNU010000086.1:0-12351 GCA_050942695.1 Chloroflexota bacterium | reverse complement strand
AATGAACGACACAGCCAAGGTGCCCAACGCCGGTCCATCTGGGGGCAGCCGCCAGCAGGTGGTGACTGGCAACGCTATCAAGAACGGTTGCGAGATGCTGCTTAACGCTATGCGCAAACCCGACGGCAGTTATCGCTCCTACGACGAGATGGTGGCCGAGAATATACCTCTTCGCTACTCGGGCATGTGGACGGCCTCGATGTGCAGCTTTGTGGATGCCAACGGCCAGGGCGCTCCATTCTCTAACTACATGTACGGCGTGTTCATGGCCGAGGTAGCTGTAGACACGCGTACGGGCAAGACCCAGGTGGACAAGATGACCCTGGTGGCGGACATCGGGAAGATCAACAACAAGCTGGTCGTAGATGGCCAGATCTACGGAGGAATCGCTCAGGGCATCGGGCTGGCGCTCAGCGAGGACTTCGAGAATTTGGAAAAACACACCAGCATGGTCGCCTGCGGAATACCCACAGCCAAAGATATCCCGGACAACATAGAGATCATTTACGTCGAGACACCTCGAAAGGACGGGCCTTTCGGCGCAGCGGGAATCGGTGAGCTGCCACTCACTTCGCCTCATGTTGCGATCGTAAACGCAATCGCCAATGCAACTGGTGTGCGGATCCGCCAGTTGCCGGCTCTGCCGGAAAAGGTGTTGGCCGGGCTGAAGGAAATCGGGTAGTTCGTAACAGGCAACCAAAGGCGTCAATTAGGGTAGATGGCGGGTGTGGACTCTCTGGAGAGCCTGCACCCGCCCTGTCAGCCCGTGGAGGTACAGCCATGGAGGCCGGCTATCTGAGCAAGGGCCAGCAAGGCTTAAGGCAGATAGAGGACAGGTGCATCCAGGAGCACGCGGCCGCCTGTACCGCAGCCTGCCCCCTACACGTCGACGTTCGATCGATGGCCGCAGAGATCAGCCATGGTAGCTTCGGCAGGGCGCTTAAGTCCCTAAAGAAGGCGATCCCATTCCCAGGGATCATCAGCCGAGTGTGCGAACAGCCGTGCCGGGCGGCTTGTAAACGGAGCGATAAGGGAGGTTCGATCTCGATTTCGGCCCTCGAACGAGCCTGCGTCAGCTTTGGTACCGGCGCAAAAGATTCTACGTTCCCCGTGTTCCCCACCAACAAAAAGGTGGCGGTTATCGGAGGGGGGCTCAGCGGCGCGGCAGTGGCGTTCTTCCTCGCCCGAAAAGGGCACAGCGTGACTCTCTTCGAAGGCAAGGAGCGATTAGGCGGAAGCCTTTGGGAAATAGCCGAAAAGCAGCTCCCTCGGCAGCTTATCCTGGGCGAGTTGGCTATCCTGCGCGATGTTGGAGTGGAAGTTAAGCTCGGCTCACAAGTCGGCCGCGATATTCCATTTGAATCCGTCTGCAACCATTTCGATGCGCTGTTTCTAGGCATTGGAGCCGGCCGACCAGACGGTTTCGGCCTTCAGTTGGACGAACAGGGGAGAATAGCGGTCGACGACGTAACATTAACCACCAGTCGGGAAGGAGTCTTCGCTGGGGGTGCCCTGCGCCAGGAGCCTGGGAAGCGCTCGTTCATTGGATCCCTCGCCGACGGTCGCTATGCGGCCGTCTCCATCGATCGCTATCTTCACAAAGCTTCTCTTGCCGCCGAACGTGACTTCGAGCGGAGCTATTCAACCCGTCTTTACACCAACACCGAAGGGGTTGAACCGCTACCAGCGGTTCCCATGGCCGATCCTGACCTCGGTTACTCCGAAGACGAGGCTGTCCGCGAGGCAAGCCGATGTCTGCTGTGTCAGTGCCTTGAATGCGTCAAAGTATGCGAATATCTGAATCACTTCGGAAGCTACCCGAAGAAGTACCTGCGCCAGATCTATAACAACCTAGCCATCGTCTCGGGCAATCGCACGGCCAACAAGTTGATCAACTCCTGCAGCCTTTGTGGCCTCTGCATGGAAGTTTGCCCTGAACAGTTGGATATGGGGGAGATCTGCCTCGAAGCCAGGGAGATCATGGTTGCTCGCGATAAAATGCCCCCCTCAGCTCACGATTTCGCAATCCGCGACATGCTCTTCAGCATCGGCGAGAAGAGCGCTCTGGCTCGACATCAACCAGGGCACGTTTCGAGCAACTTCCTGTTTTTCCCGGGATGCCAGTTAGGAGCGTCGGCGCCGGGCCTGGTGGAAGAGAGCTATTCATACCTTATGGAAAGGTTAACCGGCGGGGTTGGATTGATGTTAGGCTGCTGCGGAGCCCCGGCCGAATGGGCCGGACAGCAGACGCTTTTCCAGAGCTGCTGGGAGAGTATAGAAGCCACGTGGCAAGAGATGGGACGTCCAAGATGGATACTAGCCTGCTCGAGCTGCTATCAGATATTCAAAGCCCGTGCAGCCGAAGGTATGGAGATAACGTCGTTGTGGGAGATAATTGATGAGCTCGGGTTGCCGGTAGAGGCCGTCGCCAATGGACAAGGAGATCGGGGCGAAGGAACAGCTTCTCGGGGAGGTGTAGACAACGACGAGTGCCCGGCGATAGCCATACACGACCCCTGCGCCGCAAGGCATGACGTTCGCATTCAGGATAGCGTTAGAAGAATCCTATCCAGGCTCGGCTACAGTGTCGAGGAGCTACCCCTCAACCGGCAGAGAACCGAGTGTTGCGGTTACGGCGGATTGATGAGTTTCGCCAACCCTGAGCTTGCCCACAAGGTAACGCGGAGGCGAATCGAGGCCAACGCAAAAGATTACGTAACCTATTGTGCAATGTGCAGAGACCGTTTCGCCGCTCAAGGAAAAAGAACCCTGTACTTGCTGGATCTGGTTTTCGGGATGAACCGGGATGAATCATCCACACGGCAAAGCCCCGGCTATTCGCAACGACATGAGAATCGAGCTAGATTGAAAAACCGATTGCTGAAGACGTTGTGGGGAGAGAGGGAGGTGAGTCCACTGGAGTACGAAAGGATCAAGCTTAGCATTCCGACCGAGGTGAAAGAGCGAATGGAGAGCCGCCTCATCCTGGTCGAGGACGTTCAACAGGTCATCGACTTCGCCGAAAGAACAGGTCGCAAGCTGATGCATCCATCCAATACCCACTTCCTGGCTCACTTCAAACCTGCCGCTGTCACTTACTGGGTTGAGTATTCGAAAGATGGCGACCACTTCGTCGTACACAACGCTTATAGCCACCGGATGGAAATCTTCGAGGATGTGACGAGTTGAGCGAGCAATTACAGCCATCAGAAGAAAGCTGGATATGCGCCCTGGATCAAATTCCTCTGGAATGGGGCAAAGTAAGAGTGGCGTACCTGGGCAGCGCCTTCCCGGTAGATATGCTCCGCTGCCCGAAGTGCGGCCAGGTGTTTCTCCCAGAGTACCTTGCGCTGGGCAAGATGGCGGATGTGGAATGCTCGTTAGAGGACAAATAAGGGTTGGTGGAATGAGCAATTCTGATCCAGAGCAACTGCTTTCGACCACCTGGAGCCTGTGTCCGAGCTGTTTTGCCAAGATACCAGCCAGTAGGGTAGCCCGTGGCGACGACGTATATCTCAGCAAAAAATGTCCGGAACACGGCCTCGTCGAAACGATTATCTGGCGCGGTCCACCGGATTACCGTTCTTGGGCAGGCTCGCGGGCATCCGCCCCGCGGGTTATCCCAAATACTGTGATCGAGAGGGGATGCCCTTTCGATTGCGGGCTCTGTCCTGACCACGGCTTGCCTACCTGCTGCGCTCTCTTAGAGGTTACCCAGCGTTGTGATATTGGCTGTCGATTCTGTTTTGCCGACAGCGGCGGCATCGCCAACGATCCATCGAAAGAGGTTCTCGAGGGCCGATTGCGCATGCTGCTAGCGGGCGAACAATCGTGCAACCTCCAACTGTCCGGCGGGGAACCGACTGTCCGCGACGATCTGCCGGAAATCACCGCGATGGCCCGCTCCATGGGGTTCCAATTCATCCAGTTAAACACCAATGGATTGCGCCTGGCCAGGGACCTACCCTATCTGAAGAAACTCAAGGCAGAGGGCATCTCCTGTGTTTTCCTGCAGTTCGACGGTACGGAAGACGAGATCTACAGGAAGATCAGGGGCAGAGCGCTTCTATCCGAGAAGCTAAAGGCTATCGAGCATTGCGCGGCCTGCGACCTCGGGGTGGTGCTAGTTCCTACGCTGATACCCGGGATCAACGTGCACAACGCTGGCGCCATAGTCCGATTCGCCCTCCAGCGTCTCCCAGCCGTACGGGGCGTACACTTCCAGCCCGTCAGCTATTTCGGCCGCTACCCTGAGCCGCCCACAAATTGGGATCGCATCACGATCCCCGAGATCATCAGGGCGGTTTGCGAGCAAACAGGAGGAGCGGTCAAGCAGGAGAGCTTCAAAGCTGCGAGATCGGAAAACCCCTACTGCTCATTTCACGCCAACTTTATCCTGATGCCGGAAGGGGAGTTGGTGCCCGTGACCAACCATGACCCTGCTGCTTGCGACTGCCGGCCAAAGAAGTTAAAACTCGGATCGGCAAAGGAATCAGTGGCTCGCCAATGGTCTTTCCCTAAGTCCGCCGCTGGCTCCTGCTGCAGCGGTTCAACCAGCAAAAGTTTAGATGATCTGCTCGACCACATCCTGTCCCATTCGTTTTTTATTTCCGGCATGGCCTTTCAGGATATCTGGAACCTTGACCTGGAGCGGTTGAAGGACTGTCACGTCCACGTGGCTGCTGGAAATAGCAAAATCGTTCCATTCTGTGCCTACAATCTCACCGATCAACACGGACGCCCTCTGTACCGGCCTAACTCGAAAACCGATGTGATGCAGTCGTGAAAACGACCTCGCTCGACGCCTGGATCGCCCGAAAAACCGGCTGCAATACGGGATCGCTCTCGAGAGAGCACATCGAGCAGTATCAGCTAAATAAGCTGCGCGAAACGCTCCGGTGGGTGCGCGAGAGAAGCCCTTACTACAGGGCGCGATTGGCGCGGTGGGAGCCGGATGAGCTTGCCAGCCTGGCTGACCTCGCTCGACTACCCTTCACCAGGGCGGATGACATCCGCCAACAGGTGCCAGGGCTGCTTTGCGTGTCTCAAAGCGAGATCGCTAGGGTGGTAACCCTTCAAAGCTCGGGAACCACCGGTGAGCAGAAGAGGTTATACTTCACCCGAGACGACCAGGAACTGACGCTCGACTTCTTCCAACATGGAATGTCTACCTTCGTTTCCCCTGGACAACGCGTGTTGATCCTGCTCCCAGGAGAAAGGCCGGGGAGTGTAGGAGACCTGCTGTCGATAGCTTTGCAGAGGATGGGCGCAGATCCGATTCTTCACGGTCTTGTTCGGGATGTGCAGACGACCATCGACATCTTGCGCTGTGAAAAGCCAGATTGCGTGGTAGGAATGCCGGCTCAGCTTCTGTGGCTTGCCAGATGCAGCACGATGAGGGGGATGGCCAGGCCCCGTGTGGAGAGCGTCCTGTCCACAGCCGACCACACGTCGAAAGCCGTTCGCCATGCGGTAGAGGAGGCCTGGGGTTGCGAGCTCTACGACCATTATGGTATGACCGAGATGGGGCTGGGTGGCGGCGTGGAATGCCAAGCCCACAGCGGCTACCACCCTAGGGAGGCTGATCTCTCTCTGGAGATAGTAGAGCCGTCAACGGGACGGCTCCTTCCTGATGGGGAAAGAGGGGAAGTGGTGTTCACCACCCTGACCAGGAGGGGTATGCCGCTGATTCGCTACCGCACCGGCGACCTGGGCCGGTTTATCGCGGAACCATGCCCATGCGGCACTCGATTGAAGACGCTTGAACATGTGAAGAGCAGAGTGGACGGTGTGGTCTCACTTGCGGAGGGTTGCCTTCTCACGATGGCCGACCTGGATGAAGCGCTCTTTCCGATAGAAGGGCTGCTGGGATTTAAGGCCACCCTAGATAGAAGGCAAGGCAGTGATACCTTGACCATCGAGGCAGAAACGATCGAGGGGGCGGAGAAGAAGGTAGAGAAAGGCATCGTGCAGGAGTTGAGCGGCATTCCAGCTCTATTAGATGCCGAAGCTGTAGCCGGATTGGATATTTCCGTACTGGTGAGGGCGGCAAACGCCAGCAGCGGCCCGCCTTTGGGCAAGAGGGTAATCGAGGACCGCAGGAAACTGAAGGTCACATAGGCAGGTTACAGGTCATCGAGTTCGTAAAATCCGGGGGTTTTGGCAGAATGAGTCGAGATAGCGCAGAGATCGTCGGCTTGATCCTGGCCGCAGGGTACTCATCCCGTATGGGTGAATTTAAGCCGCTGCTCCCCATCGGGGAGTCCAGAGCGATCGAGCGATCCGTCAACAGTTTGCTAAGCGCCGGGGTTCGCGACGTCAGAGTTGTAGTCGGGTGGAGAGCAGATGAGTTGACACCATTGCTCGAGTCTATGGGTGCCACGACGATCTTCAATCCGGATTACCAATCGGGGATGTACTCTTCTGTTCTGGCCGGTATCGGCACCTTGAACTCAGACGTACAAGCGTTTCTGCTGCTGCCAGCAGATATACCGTTGGTAAAACCGGCCACTATTCGACAGTTAATCCGGAATTACGTCGAGAGCGATGCATCCATCGTTTATCCCCGTTTCCTGCACCGTAGAGGCCATCCGCCAATAATATCGACATCCTGCCTGGAAGGAGCGCCGTCTTCTGACTTCACAGGTGGACTACGGTCCGTACTGTCCAGATTCGAAGAATCGGCTCTAGAGGTCGAGGTTGTCGACCAGGGGATATTGATGGATATGGACACAGCCGCGGATTACCAGGCGTTGCTGGACTACTTCTCTAGAAACGATCTGCCGACGGAAGACGAGTGCACAGCCATCCTTAGCCTGTCGGAAACGCCGACACGGGTTGTTGCCCACGCTAGAAAGGTAGCAGATGTAGCCCGCAACCTGGCTTCACGACTCAACGAGAAGGGCCTCGATCTCGATGTAGAGTTGGCCTTCACGGCTGCCCTCCTGCACGATGTGGCAAAAGGGCAGGCCGATCACGCTCGCGCCGGGGCCAGGCTGATATCGCGGTTCGGCTTTCAGCGGGTAGCCGAGTGCGTTGCGTCGCACATGGAGCTAACATACAGTGCTGGAATACCGTTAAGCGAGCCGCACCTCGTTTACCTGGCAGATAAGCTCGTCAACGAAGACCAGATCATATCCCTCCGAGAGAAGATCGCCTATGCATCGGAGCGTTTTGCCGGCCAAAACGGCGCGCTGGAGGCGGCGAAAGGCCGACTGAAGGTGGCAGAAGCTATCAAGAGCCGCATCGAGACTTTGACAGGGTTGCCGGTGGAGCAGATCGCGCTCGAAGCCGAGGCGATGCAATGACGGCCAATCGGCCTGTCTACCTTGTAACCAGCGGTACAGTTTGACCTCGTCGAGTTTCATAAGTTATCATCGTGCGAGTGCCAACAAATAGGCAATCGATTCGAGAGGCGTTCCGAATTACTGGTCAAGCGGGGAAAGAATTGGCAGAGACTTCCAAAGATATCTCCCTGAAGGCCAAGAGCACTATCAGCCAACAACCTCTCTGGTTGGCGTTGGTCATATCGTTACGTCCCAAGCAATGGACAAAAAACAGCCTCCTTTTCTTCGGTCTAATCTTTGCCCACCGTCTTACTGAAGTCGACCTTGCCCTACGGGCAAGCTTAGCGTTCGTTGCCTTCTGTCTACTTTCATCAGCTACCTATCTATTTAATGACCTGGCGGACCTAGAAAAAGACCGGCTGCACCCAAAAAAAAGGAAAAGACCTATCGCCTCGGGACGAGTTGAACCTCGGCTGGCTATCGCGGTAGCAGCGCTGCTGTTAGTTGCTTCGTTAACACTGTCTGGGGCTTTGGGAAGCCCATTTCTAGTAATGGCTCTGCTCTACCTGGGCCTCAGCCTTTCTTATTCCTATATCTTGAAACATATTGTCATCATCGACGTGATGGCTATCTCCGCCGGCTTCGTCCTGCGTGCCGCTGCAGGTGCCGTTGTGATCTCCGTACCCATTTCCCCCTGGCTTTACGTCTGCACGGTGCTGGGAGCCCTGTTTATCGCGCTCTGCAAGCGCCGCAACGAGCTAAGCGTGCTTCAAGAAAGCGCTGTTAACCATCGACGTATCCTGCAAGATTACTCCATACCGCTCCTAGATCAAATGATTTCTGTGGTGACCTCTGCCACACTGATCGCCTACAGCCTCTATACGTTCTCTGCAGAGAATCTGCCGGAGAACAGCTCCATGATGCTGACCATCCCATTCGTGCTGTACGGGATACTTCGTTACCTCTATCTGATCCAGGTTAGGGGAAGCGGAGGGAGCCCTGAAGAGGTGCTGCTTTCCGACAAGCCGCTAATAGCGACGGTTACCGGCTGGGGAGCGACCTGCGTCGTTATCCTCTATTTCTTCAGATAATCCGCCTTATCTGGAATAAAAAAAGTAGGGGTAGCAGTTGCCCCCCTACTATCTGTACAAGACTTATCGCCGTAGAGCTCAGCTTAACGCTTGGTGTACTGAGGCGCTTTCCTCGCTCGCTTCAATCCGTACTTCTTTCGCTCCTTGACCCTTGGATCTCGAGTTAGAAGTCCGGCTTTTCTCAAACTTGGCTTTAAGCTTTCATCCGCTTTGACGAGCGCCCTGGCTATCCCGTGGCTGATCGCCCCAGCCTGGCCAACGGTACCTCCACCGTGAACGCGAATGATAGCGTTGTAGTTCCCCTGGCTATTAGTTAGCCTCATCGGAAGCAGAACGGTATCCTGCCAGGCAGCACGGGGAAATCGCTCCTTCAGCTCGACGCCGTTAACCAGAATCGCACCATTTCCCGGCTGCAGTATCACTCTGGCTACGGCAGTCTTGCGCCGTCCTACCGCTGCTATCATATCCGAATTTACCACAACCAACTCCTTTGTAAGCTATCAGACTTCAGCCGTCGGTTTTCAGCCTTCAGCATCCACTATCCAAGCTTACCTGAATTTCCCTTCAACCTCTTCGCTCTCTATTACTGACAATCGCTGCTCGCCGGCCACCCAAAAGTCTATCAACAGTTAGCTAACCGCCGAAATCCGAAATGTCATTCACTGATATCCGAAAGCTCGCTGCCGGTGGTTGCCTGTTGGCCGCTCGCCCCCGCCTTCGCTACCTGGGAACCGTGCGGGTGAGTCGGGCCTGCGTACACTTTCAGCTTTCTGTACATCGCTCTTCCCAGCACGTTATGAGGCAACATACCCCTAACAGCATGTTCGATAACCCGCTCGGGGTGTGCACGAAGCTGCGTCCCCAGGGTGACTGTTTTCAGCCCACCTGGATATCCGGAGTGCCTGTAGTATTTCTTCCCCTCCAGCTTACCTCCGGTTACCCTCACCTTCTCGGCATTGATTACGATAACGTAGTCCCCAACATCGAGATGGGGGGCGTAATTCGGTTTATGTTTGCCCTTGAGCAATTGCGCTATTTGGGTTGCAAGGCGACCGAGGGTCTGGCCTGAGGCATCAATGACATGCCACTGCCTGACGATCTCAGAAGCCTTTGGACTATAGGTCTTCACCCATCCTCCTTCAGTACTCTACAGCTACAAGCATTAAACCGTGAGCCGGAACCGTCCACGGAGTAAGCCGAGTACTTTTTCCATCCAATGATTCCACCAAATCCTCGGGCGCTATCTTCCCTGTGCCGACTCTGAGCATAGAGCCAACCATATTCCGTATCATGTGAGGCAGGAATGCGGTCCCAACAACGTCGAAATCCAACATTGGTGGATCGCCGCTCCAACCCGCCTCGAATAATGTCCGAATGGTAGTCCGCCTTGAACCGGAAGCCAGATATTGGCTGAGGCCCTGGGTGAAATAGGCGAAATCGTGTGTGCCAACCAGATACCCAGCAGCCTTGTTCATGGCCTCAAGATCCAACCGCTCGGATACGTGGTATCGATATCGTCTTACCCAAACCGAGGGCAACTCCGCGTTCCAGAGAGAGTAGCGATAATGCCTGCGAACAGCGCTTCTTCTCGCGTTGAACCCCTCTTGAACCTCCTCGACCTCTTTCACCACCAGATCATCCGGCAGGTTAGCGTTCAGCGCCCGCAACAAATCGCGTGGTGATAATCGCGATTCTGTTTTAAACGATACCACCTGTCCCAGAGCGTGGGCTCCAGCATCTGTCCGCCCCGATCCCACGACCCGAGTTTTGGCTTCAGTCACTTTGGCGACGGCTTTCTCCAACTCCCCCTGGACCGTTCTAAGCTTCCGTTGAATAGCGAACCCATGGAAGTCGGTGCCGTCGTACTCGACCACCAGCTTGATATTCCGCAACGACTTAGATCACCAGCTCCAACTGCACCATTGGCGCAGCGTCCCCTTTTCGAGGTCCGATCCTGATGATCCTGGTGTACCCACCCGGCCGATCCTGGAACCGTGGGGCTAGTGTGGCAAACAGCTTGTCCACAACTGTTGGGTCGTAAAGCTCCGCCAACACCTGCCTTCTCGCGTGAAGCGTGCCGCTCTTGGCTTTGGTTATCATCTCCTCAGCCAATTGCCGAACCTCTTTAGCTTTCGCTTCAGTGGTTCTTATCTTCTCGTAGCGCAGCAGGTCCGTTGCCAGGTTCCTATATAAGGCCAGCCTATGATCGGTAGGCCTGCCCAGCTTTCGGCCAGCAAAACGATGTCTCACTCGCCAATTCCTCCCAGTGAACTCTAACGCGATTCGTCTTGGAGTCAGCTTTAGTACTTCTTCTGATTCGCTCAAGACGAATCGCGTTACTACTCCTCGTCATCGAAGCCAGCATCGACCATCGCTGCCTCGAATTCATTGGAATCGGACTCATCGCTCATCGCAATCGGTTCCGATACAAACTCCTCTTCATCCTCGGCAAAGCCAGCTTCCTGCTGGGCCTCCAGGCCCTCCTCTTCAGCCCTCTCGGACTTAGTAGAATATCCAAGAGCCGCTAGACGTTGCTTGAGTTCCTCGAGAGACTTCTGGCC
This sequence comes from Chloroflexota bacterium, assembly GCA_050942695.1. Lineage (GTDB taxonomy): Bacteria > Chloroflexota > UBA6077 > UBA6077 > UBA6077 > JBMNNU01. Next base: position 1,413 of record JBMNNU010000086.1, on the reverse strand, counting down.
AAAGTTCCGTACAGCCAGCAAATCTTCCTCGCTCATCTCGAGCAACTGCCCAATTTTTGTAATACCAGACCGCTTTAAGCAGTTGTAAGCTCGTACCGATAGGTCCAGATCCTCGATGGGGCGGTCATAATCCTTCCCAGCGGTAATTTTGGTGCCGATAACTGCCTTCTCTCCCCTCTTACCAGCCTGTCCCAGTTCAGTAAAGATAGAGAAATAGCGGACCAGAATATGCGCACTTTCGCTGAGTGCGTCCGTAGGGCTTATCGTCCCGTCGGTTGTTATGTCTAGGATCAGTCGATCCAGGTCAGTTCGGGATCCAACCCTAGTATGTTCGACCGTGTAATTGACGCGCCTCACCGGGGTGAAGACAGCATCGACAGGTATCACTCCTATGGACGGCGGTTCCCTTCCATCGGATGGTAGGTATCCCTTTCCCCTTTCGACAATCAACTCTACGTCAAGCACGGCGTCCGCCGAGTCGAGGGTGGCCAGATACTGCTCCGGATTCACCACCTCCACATCGCTCGGTAACACCAGATCCGCGGCTGTCACTACCCCAGGTCCTTTCGCCTGCAGCCTCACGGGCACAGGCTGATCTGAGAAGCTTTTCATCCGCAGCTTTTTTATATTTAGGATAAACTCAGTAGTGTCCTCTCTCACGCCGGGAACCGTCGCAAACTCGTGGAAAACCCCATCTATCCTGATGGAGGTCACCGCGGCTCCCGGAAGGGACGAAAGCAACACCCGCCGCAGGGCATTGCCAAGGGTCACGCCGTAACCTGGTTCTAGGGGTTCGATTTGGAATGTCCCCTGGTTCTCGGTACCCTTAATGCACTCGACTTTCGGTATATTTGTTTCCAGCAAGGCTCAAGCCTCCTTGTAGCTCAGGGAGACGGCCACAGCAAGAGTCCATTCCTCTTCCTGTCCGCCACATTGTCGTAATCAGGAAGCTAGCGAGAGTAGTACTCCACCACCAACTGCTCGCTGACGTTGGTGTCGATCTCTTCTCGAGTAGGTACTGTGATCGCTCGACCGCTGAACCCCTCAGGGTCCAAGCTCAGCCACTTGGGAATGGTCTTCTTTGCCATGGTAGGTACTACCGTTTGGAAGTACTCGCTATCCCGACTTTCTTCACGAATAGAAACGGTGTCTCCCGGTTTCACCTGAGCCGACGGTATGTCCGTTTTCCGCCCATTCAACTTGAAATGTCCGTGCCGGACCAGTTGCCTCGCCTGTGGGCGCGAAGAGGCCCAACCAAACCGATAAACTATATTATCCAGTCGCATCTCCAGGATCTGCAGTAGGTTTTCCCCTGTGATCCCGGGGCGGCGCTCCGCCTGCTCGAAAGTCTTCCGGAACTGACGCTCTAGCACTCCGTAAATGTCTTTGATCTTCTGCTTCTCTTTTAATTGA
>JBMNNU010000057.1:0-14451 GCA_050942695.1 Chloroflexota bacterium | reverse complement strand
GTACCTGAATCTAACTCCCGCCACCACAGCCATAAAAAACCAGATCACAACGAAGGTGGTAGAGGTGCCAAGGTCCGGTTGAGAATATACCAGGACAAGGGCTGGCGCTGTGATCACAATGGAAAACAGGAAATGGCGGAAGGCGGTTACATCCATCTCGTGGTCCGAATAGTACCTAGCAAGGGCCATAACAAGAGCTGGTTTAGCTAGCTCCGATGGCTGTAGCGGAAATATCTTGAGATCTATCCATCGCTGAGAGCCATACTCGGTCTGGCTATGCCCGCCGAAAAGTACCACCAATAGCAGCAGGATAGTAACTCCATAGATCAGATAGGCGGTTGCGTGGAGGATTCGGTAGTCTATGCTGGCGATTATCACCATACACAGCAGACCGAAGGCTACGAACATCCCCTGTCTGATAACAAAGCTGCTCAGTGCTATTTCGGTGGTATCTGTAGATGGGAAGGTGGAGCTATAGACCAGCAGCAGGCCATATGCCAATAGCGCGAGCAGCGTGAGCAGCAGGAGGTAATCGGCATACCTCCAGCGTTTCAAAATTGAAGTCATCATCAGTTACGAAAACCTATGGATTCCATTGAGAAGCTGACCCGGTGGGGGTAACTGTCGGTTCGGGCTCAGTATACCTGAAGTACCGTTTGAAGATCTTCATAGCCAGCGGAACGGCGTCGCTGGGGCCGCCTCCGCGTTGTACGAACACTGTTACCGACACCTCTGGGTTATCGTAGGGAGCGAATGCAGTGAACCAGCCGTGTGTGGGGAGGATGCCATGTGAATCTGGTTCCCCAGGGAACTCAGCCGTTCCAGTTTTACCAGCTATCTTGAGCGCAGGTATGTTGAACTCCTTAACGTCGTCGTTTTCCGGTACAAGCCGCATTCCCTCGCGAATGAGAGCCAAGTTTTCATCGCTGATTGGGATTCGTCGAATCTCCACAGCCTCTACCGTCCGGAGCGGCTGGTCTTCCGAATCGGTGATTGTGGAAACGAGACGAGGTTGCAGCAGCCTTCCGCCGTTCGCGATGGCGTTGGTGGCATTAGCCACCTGTAGGGGTGTGGACAGGACGAAACCCTGGCCGATAGACATATTGTATGTATCACCTTTAAGCCATTGCTCTCCCCAGGTTTCCTCCTTCCACTTTGGAACCGGCACTAGCCCGCCCACCTCACCGGGTATATCGATGCCGGTTGGCTCGCCGTAACCCATGAGCTTGGACCATTTGGACAGCCTATCAATACCCAACCCCTCGAATTCTTTGAAACCGCCTCCCAGGGTCCAGTAGTAAACATCGCAAGAGTTGGCCAGCCCACGAATGAAGTCTTGTGGCCCGTGTACTCCCCAACAGGGTAGTCTCTGGGTGAGCGCTGGGTTGTACTGGTTAGGTATCAATAGGGCCCCCTGGCACAAAATATTTGTGCCGGCGTTCGCTATCCCTTCCTGAAGCGATGCCGCTGCCGTTACCAACTTGAATGTGGAGCCGGGAGCAAAGGTGCCGCTCACTGCGTAGTTGATCATCGGTTTGCGAGGGTCATTTAGCAGGGCATCCAGCTCGTCCGAGCTAACCTTTCCAGAGAAGACGTTATTGTCGTAGGCAGGGACGCTAACCATTGCCAGGATCTGCCCGTTTCGGGGATCCATCACTATCGCAACAGCGGAAAGCGACTCGCCCATCCCCTCCAGAAGCAGTTTTTCCACATCTTTCTGAAGCTCTACATCAACGGTGAGTATCAAGTTATTGCCTGGGTCTGGGCTGTCGATGCGCAGGTCGTTTAGAGGGCGCTCCGTGGCATCTACCTCGTACAGTTTGTTGCCGGGTTTGCCTCTGAGCTCGCGTTCGTAGCTGGCCTCGATCCCCATAGCCCCGATCTTATCCTGGCGCCGGTAGCCAAGCTCCTTCTCCTTCTGTAGCTCGACAAATTCCTCCTCGGTTATCGGCAGCATATAACCCAATATGTGGGACATGAGCGAGCCGTAAGGGTAGAGGCGGCTGGATTCGGGAACCACGATTACTCCCGGCATTCGCAGGTGGCGCTCCTCTACGCGCAGCACTACGTCTCTCTCCACGCCCTCCTTGATGACAACTGGGCTGTAGTCGCCACTCTGCCGGTTGTCCACACGCTCCGCTATTTGGGGGACATCCATATCGATGAGGTTAGAGAGTTCACGGTATACCCGTATGGGATCGTCCTCCGGAAGGGCGGCTGGCACGATGGAAATCGCGAAGCTCGGGGTGTTGGCGGCAACGATATTGCGGTTGCGATCGTAGATTACCCCTCTGGGAGCAGCTACCGGACTGACCCGAAACCGGTTAATATCGGCTCTCATGCGATAGTCGTGCCCCTCCACGATCTGGAGCCGCCACAGTTGTGCTAACAGCAAAGTAAAGCAACAAATTATAAGAAAACGAAGTAGCGTGAGGCGCCAATCCCATCCTGGCTTTTTCTCGTTAACCGGATCTGGCGTGAGGTTAGTAGGTCCAATCAGTTTTGCCTTTACCATCTCATTCGCTCCGCTTCCTCTGGTGAGGCGGTGATCCGTCTTATCACCGGGATGGCCATAGGGGCAAGGAGCGCGTTAAGGAGCGCGCTTGGAACTGTCTGGAGGGCGAGGGTTCCTAGCCATTCCACACGCCATCCTCCACCCTGCAGACTCAATAATAGAAAACTGTGATAAAAGATGGTCGCAAGGAATACTGCCACGAGAGGGATAATGACGTTAGCCCTGAAAATATTGTCCTCTCCCAATCCAGTGGCCAAACCCAACACCCCCATTGCAAATGTTGCCGCTCCAAAAGGGACCGTGGAAAGGCAATCTACCATTAAGCCCCCGATCAACCCGGCTAGAGCTCCCTCCTCAACACCTCGAACCACGCTGTGGGTAACCACTACTAATAGCACAAGATCGGGCTTTAAGAAAACAGGAGGGGAGCTGCTGACCATGATTGTCTGGGCGATTGCTGCTATTGCCAGCAGGAGGAGCATAAGAGAAACGCGCCGAGCAACCATTTTTTCTCCATCTATCACCGTAGGGCAGGGGTTTATCCATCTAGAGCGGACAGCTTTTGATGTATATGCCCCTTCTCCATATATCAGTTCAATACTTTGGAAAATCTAAGACGGCGTAAAGCCTTTCCAGTTTGGTGGTATCCGCCGACGGCTCTAGTAGAGCTTCCTGGAACATTTCGACGTTGCGTTTCTGAACACGCACCACCGTGCCGACGGGGAGCCCTTGAGGCAAACTGCCTCCCACACCCGAGGTGATGACAAGGTCTCCGGTTTGGATCAATTCCTGTTGGAGGATGTGCTTCATCAACAGTCCCCCCTCTTTACGTCCGGTAACGATTCCGCTGGCGCGCGATGCAGGGTCCTGCACCCGAACGGCGATGGAGCTGTTCACGTCAGTAATTAGCAGCACGTAGGAGGTAACCGGTGTAACCTGAATCACCCTGCCAACGAGCCCTCTCCAGGTTATTACGGCCATGTCCTCTTCAATTCCGTCGTTAGCGCCTTTATCGATAACGATGGTGTCGACCATCCCTGTGGCGTCGGTGCCCAGGACACGAACGGGGAGAAGCTTGAGGTCTGGACGGGTGCGTTTGAACTCCAGCAGTCTGCGGAGGTCCTCGTTCTCTTGCTCCAACTCGTTCATGCGGATCAACTCGAAGTTGAGCCGGTCGATTTCCTCTTGTTGGCGCTGGACTGTCTGGTGCAGGATGCCTATGCTTGTGATGGTTCGCCAGAAGTCGGAGATAGAGTTACTTACGCCGTTGGCCGCCGAGGCAACCGGAGCGAACAACTGATTGCTGTAGTTCTCGACTTGCTTGGCCAAAGAAGGTTGTAGAATGAGAATCAGCGCAATCAGTGCTACGATAGCGCCGATCCACCACGGTACCGGTTTGCGATCCAAGGCTCTACCTCTCCAGGTGCTCGCCCGATTAGCGGCGATTCACCCCCCTGTCTTGGATGTCCACCAGCACCTTGCGCAGCATATCCAGATCCTCGAGCACCTTCCCCGTGCCGCGAACGACGGCCTGGAGGGGATCTTCGGCGATGTGCACCTCGATGCCGGTTTTCTCGCCGATCAATCGATCCATCCCGGGCAGCAATGCGCCCCCGCCAGCCATCGTAATACCTCTGGCCATCATGTCGGCCACCAATTCGGGGGGGGTCTCTTCTATGGTCTCCGTCACTGCTTCAACGATGGCACCGATAGAGCCTGCAATAGCTTCGCGGACCTCATCGCTGCTCAATTCTATCTCGCCGGGTAGCCCTGTTAGAACATCTCGCCCCCTGACTATGATGCTGCGGTCGTCGTGTTCTGGGTAGGCACTTCCGGCTACGATTTTGATCTCCTCGGCCATCCTCTCACCGATCAGGAGGTTGTGGCGTTGGCGCACGTAGGTGATGATGTCTTGATCCAGCTCATCGCCTGCAATGCGAATGGAACGGATCGCCACGATGCCTCCCAGGGAGATAACGGCTACCTCGGTGGTACCACCGCCTATGTCTACTATCATGCTTCCGGAAGGCTCGGTGATCGGGAGGCCGGCACCAATAGCGGCGGCCATCGGCTCCTCGATGATCAACGCTTCACGCGCTCCGGCGCTGCAGGCGGCGTCGTGCACCGCGCGACGCTCCACCTCCGTGACCCCGCTCGGTATCCCGATCACCACTCTCGGCCTGGGTATCAATGTGAACTCCTCGTGAACCCTACCGATGAAGTAATGAAGCATCTGCTCGGTCACGTCGAAATCCGATATCACCCCATCCTTTAGAGGGCGAATGGCTACAATATTGGCAGGGGTACGCCCCACCATACGTTTAGCGGCGGCGCCTACTTCCAAGACCTTCCTGGTTCTTTTGTTGATGGCGACCACCGAAGGCTCGTTTATCACCACGCCTTTGCCGCGCACCAGAACGAGAGTATTAGCGGTGCCGAGGTCGATTCCTATGTCCCTGGACATCAGGCCAAGGATAGCATTCAAGGGGCTAAACACGGGTCCCTCCCAACGTTGAATGACGGAGGCTGTGGGGCCGACAGAAAACGTACCGGTGGCGGTTGGCTACTGCCAGAGCGTTCAATGACTCTCTTCCCGTTAATCGGCAACGTCCACGATACTATACCATTCTGGATAGAGACGGACAAGAAAGAAGATAAAAGAATAGGCCGACCAATTTGGCGCCGGCCTAGACAAAGAAGTGCCCCGAGTGACCTTTCAGCTACCGATCGTCAGGTTTTCCTTCGTCCGCGATCACTTTCGTTCTCGTCGTCCGTCAGTCACCTACGCTCGGCTCCGACCGGTCTCGTCCGACGGCCTCTCGGGCTGGCGCCCTGCTGGCTCCGCCGACCGACCTGCGTCGACTCCCGAACTTGCTCCGGTTACGACGCTTTGGGTTTCCCCTCTCCGCCGATCCCCTTCGCTCCGTTCGGTCCAGCGTACCGGATCTCTCGGGGCAACTGTAAGATACACCGAGGATCCCTTACTTGTCAATTCCCATTACGATCGTTTTGAGCAGTATTAAATGGTGTGTCAGCTTTAGCCGGGATATACTTCAGCTTTAGTCGCTTTACGCTTTTTCGAGCGCTTGGTCCAAATCTTCCAGGATATCTTCTACATCCTCGATGCCCACTGACAGACGGATGAAATCCTCGGTGACACCTGCCGCACGTTGCTCCTCCGCCGTCAACTGCTGATGCGTAGTGCTCGCGGGGTGTATTACCAGGGACTTGGCGTCTCCCACGTTAGCGAGAAGTGAGATCAACCGGATGTTGTTGATGAATTTTTTCCCTGCCTCAAACCCCCCCTTGATGCCAAAGCCCATCATTCCACCGGCCATGCCGTTCTTGAGATATTTCTGGGCTAACTTGAATGATGGATGGCTGGGTAATCCAGGATAGTAAACCCAGGCTACCTTCGGGTGCTCAGAGAGGAACTGGGCGACCCGAAGAGCGTTAGTGGAATGTCTCTCCATCCGTAGCGAAAGGGTCTCCAACCCCTGAAGGAATAGAAATGCGTTGAAAGGGCTCAGCGCGGGTCCGAGATCTCTCAGTAACTGGACACGGGCTTTGACGATATACGCTGCCTGGCCAAAGGAGCTCCAGTAGCTGATACCGTGATAGCTGGGGTCCGGATCTACCAGCTCAGGAAACTTCCCGTTGGACCAGTCGAACCTTCCCGAGTCTACAATAATCCCTCCGATTGAGGTGCCGTGTCCTCCAATGTATTTGGTTGCTGAGTGGATGACGATATCCGCACCGAAGTCGAACGGTCGGCAAAGGTAGGGGCTAGCGAAGGTGTTGTCGATGATCAGGGGGATTCCCGCTTCATGGGCGATATCGGCGACCGCCTGAATATCCAGGACGTTCACTAGAGGATTGCCGATAGTCTCACCGTAGATCGCCTTGGTGCGATTTGTTATAGCCTTACGGAAATTTGCTGGATCTGCTGGATCGACGAATCGCACCTGTATCCCGAGCTTGGCGAAGGTTGAAGAAAACAGGGTGTGTGTACCACCATAGAGTGTGTTGGCGGCTACAAGTTCATCCCCCTCGCGCAGTATGTTCAATATAGCTATAGTCTCAGCCGCTTGGCCGGAGGCCGTAGCCAGCGCCCCGACCCCTCTCTCCAACAATGCCATTCGCTTCTCGAACACGTCGGTTGTAGGATTCTGAATACGAGTGTAGATGTTGCCAGGCGTTTCCAGAGCGAAGAGGCTGGCTGCATGATCTGCGCTTTGGAAGACGAAACTTGTAGTTTGATATATTGGCACTGCTCGCGATCCAGTGGTAGGATCGGGCGATTGCCCCCCATGAAGGGCGAGGGTATCAAAACGCCAAGATGGTTGGCTCATAGTAATCCCTCCTGAACAGTTCAACTTCCGTCAAGTAGGGGATGACCTACCTAATCGGCAGAGGTTGAAGAGTGGGGCTAGTTTAGGGTTGTTGACGACAACTGTCAACGTAATCCTTGTTATAAGGGATGGTTCACACGAACAGCCAGATCGTGTAACGGTCTAATGCTGTAGCGTCGGGTACAAGGCCCGACGCTACATTGTGACTCGTGCCGCGAATCATGCCTGTTATAAACCAGCTTGGCGTTCGTGCATTCTGAGACTATCCCACCTTAGTAAACTTCGCGCTCTCAACCCCAGCAATCGGCTCTACCGACTTCGGGACTCAAAGGCAGGCTGGCATCCCTCTTGATATGCACCAACCTTCTAGCCAGACGTAGCGGCTTACCGGAGAGGCCGACAGGGGCCGGAATGATTCTTAGCTGAATAGGAGACTGACGGATGCCAACTGGACCGATTACTGATTGGGGACAAGCGCTGGTTACCGCAGGGACCGCTGCTATAGCCATGTTTTTAGCCGCCGTTCCCAGGATCATCGGTTTTCTGGTGATCTTGATCATAGGGTGGATTGTCGCGTGGCTGCTGGGGAGTATCGTAGCTGCGTTTTTGCGGTCTGTGCGGTTCAATGACCTGGCACAGCGCTCGGGGTTCGATAGTTTCGTCCGAGCCATGGGTGTTCGCCGAGACTCATCGGGCTTCATCGGGCTGCTGACCAAATGGTTTCTCCGGCTAGTGGTGCTAGCTGTAGCTTTCGACACCCTTGGATTACCCGCTGTAACCCAGGCCATTCAGCAGTTCCTGCTGTGGCTGCCCAACTTGGTGGTAGCTCTGGTAGTGCTGGTTATTGCCGGCCTTGCCGCAAATGCTGTGTATGGATTGGTGCGGGGAGCAGCCTCCGAAGGAGACTTCGACAATCCGGAACTGCTGGCCAACGTCGCCAAAATTGCCGTTTGGGCTTTCGGCATAGTGGTGGCAGTGAACCAATTAGGGATAGCTACCACCCTGGTCAACACCCTTTTCGTAGGGGCAGTCTTAGCGCTTGCGCTGGCGATAGGCTTGGCTTTCGGATTAGGAGGGCGAGAAACTGCCGCGCGGATGGTGCATGATTGGTACGAGAGCGGCCGAGAGGCAATGCCGAAAGCTGAGAAAGCGGCAGGCGCTATCCAGGGAAAAGGTGAGACAGAGACAGCTCAGGAAGGAGCCGAGCATAAGATGGCAGCCCGAAAGGTGAGCCGCAGGACGGGAAGGGGAGGCGAGGCCGCCTAGTCAAACCCTAGTCCCCGCTCCTTCAGGCTTATCCATCGCTCGCCGCGGCACACTATCAGGTGGTCCAGGACGTCTATGTCCAGCAGCTTGCCAGCGGATACGGCCTCTCGGGTCACCTGGAGGTCATCACGCGAGGGTGATGGGTCGCCCGATGGGTGGTTGTGCACCAGGATGATGGCGGCGCAGTTCTGGCGAATGGCTTCGCGGAAAAGCTCTCCAACCCGTACCAGGGAACTATTGAGGCTTCCCTTATACACTTCGTGGATGCCCAGTACGTGGTTTTTGGTGTTGAGCAGGAGGGTACGAAGGTGCTCCTGCTCGAGGAGTCCCATATCCAGTACCAGGCGGGATGCGTCGGCGGGGCAGCGGATGACGGGTCGCTCCAGGCCAGGTGAGCTTAAAAGACGCCTCCCCAGCTCCAGGCAGGCTTTCAGCTCCACAGCTCTGACGCGACCGATACCCTTTACCTTGCAGAGGTCCTCCACCGATGCGTTGGTAAGCCCTGCCAGCCCTTTGAACTGCAGTAGCAAGCTTTGGGCTACCTGGAGCACATTAGACTGAGCGGTGCCGCTGCCGATAAGAATGGCTAACAGTTCGTGGTTTGAGAGAGATGCCGCTCCAAGGGCGGCAAGCCGCTCCCTAGGCCGGTCCTCCGGCAGCATCTCCTTAACGCCCAGTCGGTATTCGGGGCTATCTACTGCTAGCACTGTACCGCCACCTCCTGTTACATGTAGAAGCCTACGGGAGTATAGCACATACGAAGTGGTATGATGTAGAGGGGCGCGGGGACGGTTTAGCAGGATAGACAGGATGGACAGGACGGACATGATAAGTAAAGGGCATCAGCCTTCAGCTTTCAGCTTTCAGCACTCAGCACTCAGCACTCAGCACTCAGCATTCGGGACTGGATACCCAGAACCCAGAACCCAGAACCCAGAACCGTACGCAGGATTCAGGACTCGGCACTCAGCGCCCAGCACTCGCCCTAAGGTGGTCTTCATGGGGTCGGGAGCTTTTGCGGTGCCATCTCTCGAGGCTCTAGCAGGGGAGGGTTACCACCTGGTAGGGGTGATAACACAGCCACCCAGGCCGGCGGGCCGCAACCGAAAGATTACTCCCCCACCTACCATGGTAGCGGCGGAACGGCTGGGACTGCCGGTGCTGTGCCCTGAGAGGGTGAGGGCTCCAGAAGCGGTGGAACAGTTGAAGGGGCTTCAACCGGATCTGATGGTGGTGGCCGCCTACGGCCAAATCTTGCCTCAAACTGTTCTGGATATCCCAACTAAGGGGTGCATCAACGTACACGGCTCCCTTCTACCCCGTTGGAGAGGGGCTGCGCCGATCCAGGCGTCCCTGTTGGCCGGTGATGAGTTCACCGGCGTCAGCCTCATGCTGATGGAGGCCGGTTTGGATACGGGGCCAATCATCGCGCAGAGCCTCACCCGCATCGAGGATGTCGACGAAGCCCCAGAGCTAGAAATTCGGCTATCCCGGTCCGGCGCGGCGCTGTTGATAGCCACGCTCCCTTTCTATCTCGATGGATCGATAAAGCCGGTTATCCAGGACCCGGATCAGGCTACTTACGCGCCGATGATAAAAAAGGGGGACGGCGCGATCGACTGGTCGCTACCGGCGCGGCAGATCTGGCGAGCCAACCGGGCTTACAGGCCATGGCCCGGCACCTTTACCCGCTGGAAGGGAAAGCTGCTCAAGGTGGTCTCCTGCTGGCCCGAGGATACTCTCCTTGTAATGGAGAAGCCGGGGACGGTTGTTGCCCTAGGCGCTGGCAAGGAGATAGGTGTGGCTACGGGTAGGGGTGTGCTGGTCCTCAAGGAGCTAGCCCTGGAGGGTGGGAAGACCCTTGGGGTCCGGCAGTTCCTGGCGGGGCACAGAGATTTTGTAGGAAGCTGTTTGGAATAGAGTTACATGCCTCTAAAGCTGAGGGGAGCACTGGTGCCGGCTGTGAACCTGGGATCTACTCTCGGATTTCTGTTCTTCTTTGGCGGTCTCATAATCGGAATGAGCGGCCTGGCATGGTTAGGGATAGGGCTATTTTCCCTAGGCCTGGTATTTGCCCTGGTGACCTTGCCGGTGGAGTTCAACGCCAGCAACCGGGCGCTGGCTCTGCTCAAGAGCAACGGTTTAGTCAGTGTAGAGGAGTACAAGGGCGCCGAGGCAGTGCTTCAGGCGGCAGCTCTTACCTATGTGGCCGCGGTCGCCCAGGCCCTCGGAAACCTGTTGTACTTCGTCTGGATCCTGGTGGGTCGCCGGGAAGACTAGGTTCAGGAGCGATATCTAACCGCAGATAGAGTGCTCCCCAAGGCATCGCCTGGGGAGCACTGTTATTATTATAAAGTAGTATTTAGCTACCCTGATCAGCTAGAGGGGAGAGGGTGATCGTGGATTATCTATCTGACATGGATCAGGCGGCTATGGAACGGTTGGCGGAAGAATTAGGTCAACCGCGTTTCCGAGGCCGCCAACTGTTCCATTGGGTGCACGGACGGTTGGAAACGGATCCAAACCGGATGGCGAATCTGCCTAAAGCCTTCAGATCCCTGTTGGCCGAACGATACCCGGTGGCGGGAATAGTAACCGTCCAGGAGCTACTGTCTTCCGACGGCACTACGAGGAAGCGGTTACTGCAGTTGCATGACGGGCAGAGAGTGGAGGCTGTGCTGATGGAGTCCCCGGCCTCGACCCATGAGTCTGATCGATATACGGTTTGTGTTTCAAGCCAGATGGGTTGCGCTCTGGGTTGCAACTTTTGCGTAACCGGGCAGGTAGGCTTCGTCCGGCAGCTTTCGCCTGGCGAGATCGTGGAGCAGGTTTACAGCTTCGAGCGGTGGCTGCGGCGAGACGCTGGCCGGCAGGGCAAGGGCGATCAGAGGTACATCACCAACGTCGTTTATATGGGGATGGGAGAGCCTCTAGCGAACTACGATGCCGTCCTGTCCTCGATTCGGCTGCTGATTCACCCAGAAGGGATGGGGCTGGGAGCGAGGCGGATAACGCTCTCCACAGCAGGCCTGGCGCCGGGGATCGATCGCCTGGCGGATGAGGGGCTGCCGCTCGGGCTGGCCATATCGCTGCACGCTCCTACAGACCAGTTGCGAGACAGGCTGATGCCCATCAACAAACGTTATCCAATAGCGACAATTCTAGCTGCCGCCACCCGTTATATGGCAAAGACGGGGCGACGGGTTACCTACGAGTATTCCCTCATTCGGGGGGTGAACGATGATGTCGCTCAAGCGCGGCAATTGGCGAAGCTGCTCGCCGGCCAGCTTTGCCACGTGAATCTCATTCCGCTCAACCAGACGCTCGATCCTGCCCAAAAACCATCCAGCCCGGAAAGGATCGCCGCTTTTCGGCGTACCCTCGAGGAGGCGCATATCCCCTGCACCCTCCGCATGACTAAAGGCCAGGATATATTGGCCGCTTGCGGGCAATTGAGATACACTTCGACGAAGTAATCCGATGAATAAGCACAAGGCACAAGGAAATAGCTTTCAGTGCTCAGCACTTAGAACAGGACTCAGGACGCAAGGACTCAGAACCCAGAACTCAGAACAGCACTCAGCACTATTACTTGGAGGAATGATTGAAGGTAAAGATTGCACCATCGATACTCAGCGCCGATTTCGCTCGCCTGGGTGAGCAGGTTGCGGCCGCAGAGGATGCCGGTGCGGATTACATCCATATTGACATAATGGATGGGCAATTCGTTCCGAACATCACTATGGGGCCTGATATCGTGTCCGCTGTGCGCCGTAGCACATCCCTGCCTCTGGATGTCCATCTCATGATCGAGTCGCCGGAGTTACTGGCGCCGCGGTTTGCCGAGGCGGGTGCCGATATCATTACCGTGCACCAGGAAACGTGCAGACACCTAAACTACGTTTTGTCCTTGCTGCGATCCCTCGATGTACGCGTGGGAGTATCTCTTAATCCAGCTACTCCAATAGGGATGCTAGAGGAAGTGCTGGACCTGGTGGACCTTGTGCTGGTCATGACTGTGAACCCCGGTTTCGGAGGCCAGAGAATGATCCCCTCCACAGTAGACAAGGTAAGGCGTTTGGCCTCCATAATGGCAGACAGAGGAATCCAAGCGGAGTTGGAGGTGGATGGGGGAGTAAGCCCTGATAACGCCCGACTGCTGGTAGAGGCGGGAGCAAGAGTGTTGGTAGCTGGTTCCAGCGTGTTCAATCAACGGGGCACGGTGGCCGATAATCTGGCGGCTCTGAGGCGCGCCATCTCCGAAATCGACCTGTAATAGAACGTTGCAGTAGGTGGTGAATGTCAACGCTAAAAAATAGTAGAGCCGGTGCCCGAGCACCGGCTTTGGGTTAGCGTACTCCCACATGATTGGGGAGGCCCCAATCCTCGTCGTTCGTGAAGGGGGTTACGCAGACTTTTGTAAGGTCCGCAGACAACGGGTGCAAATGCGAACGCTCACGGTTTGGTTGTTCAGTGTGATCTTGGTCTTTTGGATGTTCGGCAACCACCGGCGATTGGTCCGGCGTTTAGAGTGGCTAACGTTGTGACCGTAGCCGACCCCTTTGCCACAGATCTGGCACAGAGGCAACTTGTCACCCCCTTCGCTCCCTGAGATTCGGTCTACTCGCAAACCAGGCAGGCTTCTTCACGAAGAACCTGCCTGAAGTCTCGACGCTTCGACTCAACGAAGCTATAATACCACACGTTCTAACCCTTATCAAACGAGGCCAGGTTAATGACATCTGGTAGACAGATGCCCGGCATAGAGAAGCTCGGGCGAATAGAGGTCAGCCAACGAGCGATATCCACGATTGCTGCGGACGCCGCTCTCCGATCCTATGGGGTTGTTGGCATGGCTTCAACGCGGCTGAAGGATGGCTTGGCGGTAATCCTGAGGCGAGAGCAGCAAGACCGGGGCGTAATGGTGCGATTGAAGGATGACCAGATCATCATCGATCTCTACGTAGTCGTGGAGTATGGCACCAGGATCTCCGAGGTTGGGCGTAACATCGCTCAAGCTGTGAAATTCGCTGTGGAAAAGGCGACCGGTGTGCCGGTGGCTAAGGTCAGCGTCAACGTCCAGGGGCTGCGTATCAGCGATAAAACGTGAAGGCCATAGACACAAAGGCACAAGGTGTTTCTTTATGCCCTGTGCCTAATTCCTTGTGCCTTGCGCCTATTCGGAAAGAGAAGTGATCAACCAGGAAAAAATGGTAAGCAGGCTGCGCGTGAGCGGCAGCGATTTTCGCCAGATGCTGGCTATGGGGTCAACCCTCCTCGAAGAGAACGTAGAGCTGGTCAATTCCCTGAATGTGTTCCCGGTGCCTGATGGTGATACTGGCACCAATATGCTGCTCACGATACAGTCGGCTTTGGAAGAAGTATCGAAAGTATCCAAAGAGGATTTCTGTGCAGTTGCGCAAGCTGCGGCGCATGGGTCGCTTATGGGGGCAAGGGGCAACTCCGGGGTCATCCTTTCACAGATTCTAAGGGGGATTTCGAGATCCGCCGATTCACTGATGACGTTGGATGGGCAGGGTTTAGCTGCAGCCCTGAAGGAAGGTGCGAACACCGCCTACCGCGGGATAGGGAAGCCTGTAGAAGGTACGATGCTGACGGTAGCGCGGGAGTCCTCAGATGCCGCAGTGGCGGCTGCGAAAGAAGAACGGGATGTAGGTATCATTCTTCGGAAAGCAGTAGAGGCAGGGCGCAGATCGTTGGAGAGAACCCCTGATCTGCTGCCAACCTTGAAAGAAGCAGGGGTGGTTGATGCGGGAGGCCAGGGGTACCTTCTGCTGTTGGAAGGGCTCATGATGGTAGTTACCGGCGAGCGTACCCCGTCTAAAGCATCATTGGTTCGAAAGGTGCCAAGCGAACCTGTTCCCAGCCAAGCTAAGGCCGACTACGGCTATTGTACAGAGGTGCTGATCAGAGGCCGCGATCTGCCTATCGAAGAGATGCGTGAACGAATGGAAGGGATAGGCACCTCGGTTATTGTGGTTGGGGAGCCGGACCTCGTGCACGCGCACGTCCATAGCCATCAACCAGGGGATGTTTTGAACGTTGCGTCTAGCTTCGGTGTTTTGGAGAAGGTCAAGGTTGAAAATATGCAGCTTCAGCATACCGCCTACCTTGATGTGGCAAAACAATCAGAAGCGGTTCAGGTCGACGGCGTGGGCACCGTAGCGGTCGCGATGGGATCCGGTCTGGCGAGGGTTTTTCGCGACCTGGGCGCTGCCGGTGTGGTGCATGGTGGCCAGAGCATGAATCCAAGCATCGAAGAGTTGGTGCATGGCGCCACCCACTCCGGATTCTCCC
>JBMNNU010000055.1:0-14638 GCA_050942695.1 Chloroflexota bacterium | reverse complement strand
CAGGACTCAGTACTCAGGACCCAGAGAGAGGAGGTGGTGTCTAGATCTAATGACGACAAACCGGGAAATATCCGGGTGTAATAGGGGCGACAGTGAATGCGCTCCGGGATTGTGGCGTCTAAGTACTCGCGACCCGAGAGGGAGTGGAGGGTTAGGAATGAAAAGACACGGGCTTGCAGCGGTGGTCTTCCTAGCAGTATCTGCGCTACTAGCTGGGCTGCTTGCCGGCTGCATACAGCCGACGAGCCAGCCAACGGGGCAGAGTGCTCAACCAACGGCATCGGGGCAATCCCAACCAGCAGCGTCAGGTCAATCTCAACCCGCAGCGTCTGGACAGTCTCAACCGGCAGCCTCGGAGCAACAGGTAACGATCACCTTTGTCAACTGGGTCTCGGCGGAAGAGGGCACGAGGGACCAGATGAAGACGGTTATCGCCGCCTTCGAGAAGGAACACCCCAACATCAAGGTCGACGTGAAGCCGATCCCTGTCTCGGATGTGCCGAACCAGGTCACGATCATGGCTACCGGCGGCAATCCCCCGGATATCTCTCAGGTGCAGGGCGACACGGTAATTACGCTGGCATCGAGCGGTTTCCTGGAACCGGTAGATGACCTGATCCCCAAGGCTTTACTAGACGACATTCCCGCAAACATCATGGATTCCGCCGGCCTTTGGGAGGGGAAACATTACGCAATCCCATGGGCACCGTGCGAAAACGGCTTCTGGTACAACAAGAAGTTGATGCAGCAGGCCGGGCTCGATCCCAACAAGCCCCCTACAACTATGGAAGAGCTGAACGCAGCGGTAGCTCAGGCCAAGCCCAAGCTACCGAAAGAGACGATCATGCTCCAGTTGGACACGACCAACCGGACCATCGGTCTGTACGACCAGTGGCCCTTCATGCTGGCCTACAACGACGGGGTTCCTCCCGTGGATTCCCAGGGGAAGATCAGCATAAACACCCCTGGTATGAGGGAGTACGGCGAGTGGATTAGGGCGCAGGTTAAGGAGGGCAACACCCTCCCGGGTAAGAAGTTCGGAGAGTTCCGCCCCATGGCGGCTCAGAACCAACTGCTGTTCGGTTTCGACCTCACGGCCCTCGCAGGCATGATGAAGGCGCTGAATCCAAAACTCACCGACCAGGATATCTACGACACCTGGGGCATGGCTCCGTATCCCGCTGGGAAGAATGGTAAGCACTACACCGCGGACGTCAACCACTGTCTTGTCATATTCAAGGGATCGAAGCACAAGCAGGCGGCTATGACGCTTGCGGAGTACCTGGTTAATAGCGATACGGCTCTCAGGGAGTACATTCTCCCGGTTGGCTACGCGCCGATGACGAAGAGCGCGGTCCAGAGGATCCCGGAGATAGCTAAGAACCCTATCGTAAAGGCATTCTCTGAGAAGGTGCTTCCCACCGTTGTGCCGATGCCGTATGGGCCTAACTACAGCCAGATGTCGGACGTAATCATGAGCTCGGTGCAGGAGATGATCACCACCGACAAGCCCATAGCTGACATCCTGGCCAGCGCGGAAACCAGGCTTAAGGAGATATTCAAGTAGCAGTCGGCAAACCGTTGCATGACCGCATCGGTTTTGATAGGTCGCGTGGGCGACCTATGCCGGGAGCGCGGGCATCTTGCCCGCCCGTCCTCTCGTGGACGAGCCGCCCTAAATGTAGCCGCACCTTTTTCAGGTGCGCGTAGCCTCATGGGATGGTCACGGTACGGTTCATAACGAGGTACGCGCAAGCTGGAGCTTCGGCTACATCTTTGAGGCGGGCGGGACGCCCGCGCTCCCGGGAATGTTGCGCAACGTGGACGTGCGGCGGGATGCCCGCGCTCCAGTCAGACGGCTTTGCCGTCTATCGAAACCAGTTGATTGTGTAGTAGCGAGACAGGGAGTACTGGCGTGATAGGAAATGACATGACCGTTCAAAGACAACCAACGAAGAGAGGTTCTAGGCAGAACACGGCGAAGACAGCCGCCTTGCTGATCACGCCCTCCTTGCTTGTGATGGGGGCTATCATCTTGTACCCCTTGCTGAACGCCGTCTGGTTGTCGTTCTGGGATTACCAGTTGACCAAGCCGAACCAGACGGGCTTCAGCCTGCTCAAGAATTACGCGGCGTTGCTCAGCGACGAGCGATTCTGGGGGGCTTTCCAAACCACAGCGCTGTTCACCGCGGCTACCGTGGCCATCAGTCTGGTTCTGGGCATGATCATGGCCATAGCGCTGGATCAGTTGCCGTTGCGCCTGGTGGGGTTACGTGGCGTCTTCCTCCTGCCGTGGGTCATACCGGGCATCGTGGTTGGGTACCTCTTCATGTATATGTTCGACGTGCAGGTGGGGATTATCAATTTCGTCTTGCAGCGCCTGAACTTGATCCAGGAGTATCTCCCCTGGTTGATGCGTGGGGACCTGGCCATGGTGGCCATCATCGTCGCTCACGTCTGGAACCAGGCGCCCTTCTACATGCTGATGCTCACTGCAGGGATGAAAGCGATCCCAGAAGACGTCAAGGAAGCGGCCTATGTGGAGGGGGCCGGGCGTTGGCAGGAGTTCTGGCACATCACGATCCCATATCTGAAGGGGATCATCCTCATCACCAGCCTGTTGATGGTGATTCGCAACTTCAACAACTTCCCCATCATTTACACCATGACCGGCGGCGGCCCGGTTTACTCCACAACGACGTCGGTCATATATATCTTCAGGCTGGCTTTCGAGCAGTACAACATTGGGTACGCCTCAGCAGTGGGCACGATATGGGTCATCGTATTGATGTTCTTTTCTATTTTCTACATCAGAGCGCTGCAGAAAGACTTCTAAAGGGCTGCGAGTGTAATACCGGGGGGATTTCAAATGATAAGGCGGCGGTTCTCACCATATTGGACGGCATTGATAACCATCGTCGTTGCGCTCAGCGCTATATGGACTCTATTCCCCATGTACTGGATGTTCAGCACGAGCCTCAAGGACGACCTCGCTGTGTTCAAGACCCCGCCAGATCTCTGGCCGGCGCAGGTCACAACTGTCAGCTATGAGAATCTGAGTAGTAGTAGTTTCACACCCATCCCTGTTTTCTTCAAGAACAGCGTCATAACGTCTATCGGCACGGTGATAATTGCGGTGGTCCTGGCTGTATTTGCCGGCTACGCCCTTTCCCGACTACGGTTTCGCTTCCGGCGGACTACCCTCATCGGTATCCTGATGACTCAGATGTTCCCGCTGGTGGTGCTGCTGATACCGATGTACCTGATATACGTGCGGGCGCAACTGCTGAATACCTACCTTGGGCTCATACTCGCCTTTACATCTTTTACCCTGCCCTTTGGCATCTGGATGATCAAAGGCTTCGTGGATACCGTTCCGGTTGAAATCGAGGAGGCCGCTATGGTGGACGGTTGCAACCGCCTGCAGGCTATGCGGCTCGTAGTCTTCCCGCTGATCATCCCCGGAGTGGTGGCAACTGCGGTCTTTGCCTTTCTGGATGCCTGGAACAACCTGCTCTTCCCTCTGACTCTGGTAAATGAGGTGACCATGAAGACCCTGCCGCCGGGCATGATCCTCGCTTTCGGCGGGGAGTTCAAGCACGATTGGAGCGGCATGATGGCCGCATCTACGATCGTGACCATTCCAGTCATCATCGGTTTTGTCCTGATCCAACGCTATCTGGTGGAGGGCCTGACCGGCGGCGCCGTCAAAGGCTAGGGAGCGCAGCACCATCCAACGGAACAAGGAGTGTGGTATGGAGAGTGTAAATGTAGGCCTGGCCATCGTTGCTAGGAAGTTCTTCGACATGGAATATGTCCGGCAGGTCGTGCCTGCCCTCCACCGGGCGCTCAAGTACAATCACATTCGGATCTGCTCCCCGCAGGAGCCGATACTGGACGCAGAGGGGGCAGAGGAGGCATCACGCCTGTTCGCCAGGGAGGGTTGTGACCTGCTGGTGGTGGTGTGCGCGACCTTCGCCGATGCCAGCATCGTCGCAGCGTTGGCAAAGGCCATCGATCTCCCCATGGTGCTCTGGGCTTTGGCCGAGCCAGCCTCCGAGACCGGCCGGCTTCGACTCAACTCCTTCTGCGGCGCCAACCTTGCCGCAAATGCCCTGGTTGGACTGGGCCGGCCTTTCAGCTTCGTCTACGGCTCCCCCGACGACCCGGATACTCGGAAGGAACTGCAATCCCACCTGAGGGTGGAGACGGCGTTGAAGGCCCTGGCTCGAAGCCGAATAGCTCTCTTTGGAGTCCGACCAGAGGGTTACTACGCTTGCAACTTCGATGAGATGGAGCTGCGCCGTGTGGTGGGAGCCGATGTGGAGTACGTTTCCCTACCAGAGCTGCAGGCTCGAGCGGAAGCGGGCACTCAGGATGAAGCATCCTTCCTGGCAGGACTCCGGGAGCGAACAGCGGGTCTGGAGAGCGCCAACCTCGAGGAGGTCAGGAAAACCGGGCGATCTTACGCCGCCTTGCGGACCCTGGCTTCGGAGCGGCGATTCGACGCCGTAGCAGTGCGTTGCTGGCCTGAGTTCTTCGCGGACTACGGACACGCTGTCTGCGGGGCGTTGAGCCGTCTGACGGACGACGGGATCATGGCGGCGTGCGAAGCGGATGTCAACGGCGCTGTCACCATGATGGCGCAGCACTCCCTCACCGGCGGCGCATCTTTCCTGGCAGACCTGGTATCCGCGGAGCGAGATGAAAACAGTTGGTTGCTGTGGCACTGTGGGGCAGGGCCACTCACCATGGCCTCACCCGAAAGAGCGCCGGTGGTCGGCTACCATCCCAACCGAAAGTTGGCCGCCAGCCTGTGGTTCGGCATGAAGCCCGGCTCCGTCACTATCGCCCGGCTCTCCTACCAGCGAGGCCGTTACCGAATGTTGGTAGCGAAGGGCGAGGTAATCGATCGCCCCGGCCGCTACCAGGGATCGAACGCACTGGTCCGGATGGAGGGTGATGCCCTGGACGGAGCCAGGCGATTGGTGGAGATGGGCTTCGAGCACCATGTGGCCATGTGCTACGGCGATGTGGCGAAGGAGATGGCAGCTATGGCCGATCGATGGGGCATCGAATTGGTAAAAATGTAGTCTTAGCTACACTTTCCCTTGGGGATAGGCTTGAGGATACCCCCTCTCCCATCGCAGTGGGAGAGGGATAAATTGGAGATGAGATATGGAGTACGATCTGAAAGGATACAAGTTCTCCAGGGAGGAGTTTTTCCCCAAGAAGCTGTTTGATCTGATCGCCGAGGTACGGGTGGAGCGACCACAGGAGGTAAAGGATTATGCGCTCAGGCGCAAGAGGCGGGAGAAGCTTACCGATGATGGGAAGCTGTTGATACTAGCCGCAGATCACCCCGCCAGGATGGTGACGAGCGCGCCGGGCGACCCCCTGGGTATGGGCAACCGGGTCGACTACCTGGGCAGGATACTGCGGGTGGCCGCTACCATCGGCTTGGATGGGGTGATGTCTACCCCCGACATCCTGGAGGACCTGCTGATCGTCGACCTGCTGAACGTAGAGGCGGGCGGCGAGAGCTTTCTGGATGGCCAACTGCTCGTGGGCTGCCTCAACCGGGGTGGGCTGATCGGCGCCAGTTTCGAGATGGACGACCGGATGACCGCGTACACGCCCCAGGGGTTGGTGAAGATGGGTATGGACGGGGCAAAGCTGATGTTCCGTATAGACCTAGCCGAGGACGGGAGCGGAAGGACGCTGGAGTACTGCGCCAAGGCTATCGATGAATGTTGCGACCTGGGACTTCCTCTGTTCCTGGAGCCGCTGCCCACAGAAAAGGTGGACGGGGCCTACAGGGTGAAGAAGACCGCCGAGGCCAACATCAAGCTGATGGGGGTGGCGTCCGCGCTCGGCTATTCGTCGCTGAACACCTGGCTGAAGATCACCTACTCCCCGGACTTCGATCGGGTGGTGCAGGCGGCGAGCCTGCCGTTGATGATGCTGGGCGGGGAGTCCACGGGGAATCCCCTGGGAGTGCTCTCGCAGTTCCAGCAGGGGATGGTGCTGGGGGGCAACGTTCGCGGCGCTATGGTGGGAAGGAACATCCTCTTCCCAGGCCAGGACGATCCGAGGGCCGTGGCTGCCGGTGTCGATGCGATCATTCACGGGGGCGCAACAGTGGATGGGGCGATCGAGATAATGGCTATCCACCGCGGTCGCGATATGGACAGGCTGACCAGGCTGCTGATGGGGCCTATACGAGCTCGGGCTCTGCCCTGAGCCCCGTGCTCTCTTCCGGCAACCGATCGGCGTCCGTGTTCGTTATATGACCATGTTGGCGTAAAGCTGCTCGAGGCTCATGTCGGGGTTGACGCTCTCGATGCTTTTGAGCGCCAGAGTGGCGGCGGCAACTCCTAACCGCATGCAGTCGTCAACCGGCATATCGTTGAGCAGACCGTAGATAACTGCTGCTGAGAGAGCGTCGCCTGCGCCGGTCCAATCCTCCACCTCGCACCGGATCGCCCCAATCCTTCCGTGGCCTTGCCCGTAGCCCTGGGATGTGGCGTAGACCAGACCATCATCGGCCATGCTGATGACAACGATCTCCACTCCCTGGGCTACTATCTCTCTAGCTACCTCCAGAGCGTCTTCTCCCCCGGTGATTTTCCGGTCCATCAGAGCTTCAGCCTCGGCAACATTGGGGGTAATCATGGCGAACTCTGAGAGGTAAGGCCGGAGGGCATAGGCACGGCGAACGGTCGCCGGGTCGACGGCCACAGGGGTTCCCGATTTCTTAGCCAGATCAATGGCTGCGGCGATGGTTTCCGTGTCTAGGTTGCCGTCCAGCACCACCATCTTGGCGTTTCTGAACAGCTTTTTCTGGGCGAAGAGGTACTCGGGCGTAGCGGCCTTCAGTTGAGTTACATCATCCAGAAGGTAGCCGGACTTGACATCCTGGGTGTACAGGGCCAGGTAGGTAGCTGAGTAGTGGTCGGATGTGCGGAGAACGCGGCTGGTATCGACTCCCGCCCTAGCCGTGTTTTCCAGCAGCCTTTGCCCTAATAAATCGTTGCCCACCGTTGAGAGAAGCGAGACTCGAACCCCCAGCCTCGCGAGATTCTCGGCAACGTTTCTGCCTGTACCACCAGGACAGAGCCTGATCCTGGCTGGATTGGAGATGCCGGGCTGCACCGGCGCCAGCGGGCGGGCTTTTACATCGAGACAGGTTGTACCGACAACTACGACGTCGGCTGATTCCGAACGAGGCACGATAGTAACTACCTCTTGGAAGACTTCTGCTTCTCTCCCGACCGATGCTCCCTATCGCTCGGCTTGACGACTTCGCTCGCAGGTATCTCGATCGGACCTTTTTCCGCTATGTCGACCGTAACTATCTGTCTGAGAACGTTAACGGCGGCTACACGCCCCTCACCCTGGGGTGTTTTGACTCTCTCACCCACCTTTGGCAGGCCTTGCCGCATCTCACAGTAAGCTTTGTTTTCGTATCCCAGGCAGCAGAGGAGCCGCCCACACAACCCCGATATCTTCATGGGGTTGAGAGGGAGTTCCTGCTCTTTCGCCATCTTGATAGATACAGACGTGAAGTCGTCCAGGAAGGCGCAGCAACAGAGCTGCCTGCCGCAACGCCCGTAGCCACTAATCTGTTTGGCCTCATCTCGTACCCCGATCTGCCTCAACTCGATGCGGGTTTTGAAGATGCTGGCCAGATCGCGCACAAGTTGCCGGAAGTCCACCCGTCCATCAGCCGTGAAGGTGAACACCAGGCGGCTACCGTCGAAGTTGTACTCAGCGCTGATCAGCTTCATCGGGAGCTCGAAGTGCTTGACACGCTCCTTGCACTTGTTGAGAGCATCGAGTTCACGAGACCGGAAGCTGTTTAGCCTCTCGATATCCTCCTGCGTCGCTTTGCGAAGCACCGGCTTGAGCGGCTCGGTCACCTCGCTATCAGCCACGTCCGTAGGCGCGATCACCACTTTGCCCAGTTCAGTGCCTTTGGAGGTTTCGACGATAACCAGGTCGTCCTGTTCTATACGATGGCCGCCGGGATCGAAATAATAGATCCGGCCAGCCCTTTTGAAGCGCACACCCACGATCCGATACATCTTATGTCCTATGTCCTGCGTCCTGAGTGCTAAGCCTCAAGCTCAGCACTAAGCAGCTAGCACTTAGCACTCACTTGTTGCCCCTGGGAGCGTTCAACATCAGAACCTCTAGCGATAGTCTGGGATTGACGTTCTGGGACAACATGGAGATAGTGTCTTGAATAGCTCTCACCATTCGGCTCAGGGTCTCGATAGAGTAATCGCGGCAAGTATCGATCAGCTTTTCCTCCAGATCCACATTTACCACCAGCTCCCGAAGGCCCAGACGGGTGAGCAGCAGGTCTCTCCACCAGCACTGCCAACTCTCTAAAATATCGCGGACAGCCTCAGGGTTGCGGCTGTATAGATTTGCCAATTCCGCTGCGTAGGCGAAACGAGATACCCGATCGGCTGTTGGGAAATCCGCGAGCCGGTTCAATAGCTCGCTGCGCTTTTCCAGCATAGCAGGGTTAGACATCGCCTGAAACGCCCACCCAACCCGGCCTCCTGCAAGGGTTGCCACCAGCCTGGCTTGATCCGGAGACGCCGAGTATCGCTGCACTAGAGTGCGCTCAAGCTCCGCTCTCGGAACGGGGCGCAGATCAACCTGCTGACACCTGGACACGAGAGTTGGGAGCAGCATGCCAGCCTCCAGGGTAGTCAGCACAAGCACAACCGATGGAGGAGGCTCTTCCAGGGTTTTCAATAGAGCGTTGGCCGCCTGCTCCGATAGCCTCTCCGCTTCCTGGAGGATATATACCTTGTATCGCCCCTCGGCGGGGCGCAGAGCCACCCCCTCCTGGAGCCTGCGAATGGCGTCGATGCTGATGCTTTTTGCGCCCTCTTCCAGATCGATAGACTGGACGTCGGGATGCACACCCTTGTCTATCTTCTGGCACGAGCGGCATCGCCCGCAAGGACTATCCGGTTCCAGACAGTTTAGAGCTTTAGCGAACTCTCTGGCTAGAGTCGATTTGCCCACCTGGCTGGGGCCTGAGAAAAGATAGGCATGAGAGACGCGGTTTGTTTCGATACTTTTCTGGATCAGGCGGATCACACGATCGTGACCAACGATTTGCCACATATCAACACCCTTCGGGTGTCTGAACGACGAAGCTATCAACGCCATTGTATCACACGAAAGCGAATAGCTATCAGCCATCGGCAGTCAGCAATAAAAATTCTGACCTCTGCATAGATAGATATAATTATTGGGGACACCCCAAACCCCGCCAGGCGCTGCGCCCTGGACCCGCCTTTAGCTACCTATCCAGCGGTCCAGAGCAGCTTGCCTCCTGGAAGCTGAGAACCGATGGCTATTAGCTTGTCCTTATTGTCTCCATCTGCTCGTCCCGGCCGGCAATGATCAGTTCGTCGCCGCTTCCTACCAATTCGCTCCTAGATGGGTTGAGAATCAGATCATCCCCTCGGCGAAGGATTAAAACAGTGACCCCGAAGCGCCCTTTCAGGTCGATCTCGCCTAGCTCTCGGCCTACGAAGGCGGGTGGCGCCACCAGCTTAGCGATACCGAAGCCCGGCAATACCTCCAGGTAGTCCACCAGGTTGGGGGTCGTTATGCTGTGCGCTAACCGAATCCCGGTTTCTCGCTCGGGGAATACTACTTTATCCGCTCCCACTCTCCCCAGGATATCACCGTGCAGCTCGTCCTGGGCTTTGGAGATCACCATCTTAACCCCCAGCCGCTTCAGCAGCAGGGTGGTCAGGATGCTGCTTTTCACGTCGCTGCCGATGGCGACAACCGCGATGTCGAAGTTCCTGACCCCCATCTGCCGCAGGGCATCCTCGTCGGTAGCATCGATCTGCGCCGTCTGGGTCGCAAACTCCGAGACGTCTTCCACCTTCCTCATATTGATATCCAGCCCCAACACCTCGTGGCCCAGGTCGGTTAACGTCCTGACAAGGCTGGTGCCGAATCGCCCAAGTCCGATTACTACTACCTGCTTCTTGGCCATTTCACATCACCTATCCGATCTTGACGCGGCCCTCGGGGTACCTATAGCGGGCGGGTTGATCGCGCTGGGCTAAGGCGAGCGCTACCGTTAGCGGACCTACCCGCCCCACGAACATAGTCACGATTATCAGCAGTTTACCAGCTACCGATAGGCCGGGCGTTATCCCCATGGAAAGCCCGGCGATGCCTACAGCCGAGGTCGCTTCGAAGAGCAACTGTAAGAATCTGCTCTCCTCCACGATCGCTAGGGCAAAGGTTACGATAACCACCAATCCCAGCGCTAATAATGCCACAGTGAGCGCCCTGTAAACGTGATCTTGCGGCAGCTCTCTCCCAAACGCGGTAGCCGCTAGCCTCCCTCTCATAGAGGAGAATATAGCAGCCGTCAATACCGCGAAGGTGTTCACCTTGATGCCACCGGCAGGGGAGCCCGCGGCCCCGCCGATATACATCAAAACGATAGTTAAGAAGAGACCCTGTTGGGTCATTTCGCCAACCTCGATGGAGCTAAACCCCGAGGATCTAGGGGTGACTCCTTGGAAGAAGCCGTTCAAAAATTTGTAAGGGATCGCCATTGGCCCCAAGGTGTTGGGGTTATTCCACTCCACCGCGAGGATGCCGAAGGCTCCCACCGGCAGAAGTATTGCAGTCGCTGCCAGCACCATTTTCGTATCCAACAGGAGAGAGCGAAAACGCCGCTCTTGGTAGAGATCGAGTACGACCGTGAAGCTGATGCCGCCTATGATGACGAGGAAGGCGATGGTTAGCAGCACCACGGGGTCGCCGTTGAAACCGGTAAGCGAACGGAACTGGCCGAAAAGGTCGAAGCCCGCATTGTTGAAAGCGGAGATGGAGTGGAATACCCCCATCCAGAGGGCCTGTTCCGGTGGGAAGAGAAATAGGAAGCGTAAGAAGAGTATCAAAGCGCCGGCTGTCTCGAAGACAGCCGTCATCAACGCTACCTGTAAGGTCAATCTGAGCAGCCCTCCTAAAGGGGTCTCACCAAAAGTCTCTCTCAACAGGATCCTCTCTCGCAGGCCAACCCTGTGACCTAACAGTAACAGCAGTAAGGTTGAGCTGGTCATGAATCCCAATCCACCGACCTGGATCAGCAACAGAATGATCACATGGCCGAGTGGGGACCAGTAGTTGGCGGTGTCTACTACTACTAGGCCGGTGACACAGACTGCGGAAGTCGCGGTAAACAGCGCCGTTATCGGCGGAGTGATCACCCCTTGGCTGTTGGCGATCGGGAGCATGAGCAGAACAGTGCCGATGGCGATGATAATCAGGAAACCCGCTGCTAGAAGGAAGGGGGCTCTAGCGGGAGCGCGAGGGGTTACATGGCGCTCGACTCTGATCCTTTCAGGCCTGGCGGTGGGGACACGGATTACCCGCTCCCACGGTCTACGACGCGATCCTCTCATAACGGGGCTTAAGCCCGCTCCTTGTACTCGCTATCATTGAATCTGCGTCCATCTTATAACTACTTTCTTAATCATACAACAGCCTAGCCAAATGCAGTAATTTTTTAAGCAGTGTAAAGGCTTATCACGTTTCTGAGTGGCTCTTCAGGAAGCATCAACGAATCGGTTCCCGTTCTTCATTGGGTACGGGATGGTTCACACAAACAGCCAGATCGTGTAACAGTCCAATGCTGTAGCGTCGGGGCTTGTCCCCGACGAGGTACCACGTCAGCCACAAGGCCTGACGCTACGTTGTGACTCATGCCGTGAACCATGCCGTTAGGTAGATGGTGGCGGCGCGCTAAGTGCAGATTCCGTTATCAAAGATCCGGATTATCGCTGCGGCATTTGGGAGATATTTGATGGAGGTTTATCGTGGTTTCACCTACTAAGATCCTGGTTCCAGTCGCCGGGAGGCCTATTGACCAGGAAGTAGTTAGCCTTGCCTGCAGCCTGGCGAAAAGCGCCCGAGCCAGACTATATTCGATCTATGTTATCGAGGTGCGGCGCACCCTACCGTTAGACGTAGACCTCCCGGCTGAGGTGGAGAGAGGGGAACAGATACTGCAAGCAGCAGAGGATGTAGCTCGGAAATTACGACAGGAGATAGAGACCGAAATCCTGCAGGCTCGCGACGCGGGAACGGCCATCGTCGAAGAGGTTGACCGAAGGGGTATCGATCTGGTCGTAATGGGGCTTCGATACCGGAAACAGTACGACCAGTTCTACATCGGCGACACCGCCATGTACGTCTTAAAAAACGCATCCTGCCGCGTTTGCCTGCACCGTGAGCAGATACAATGAAAATCATCATAATGGGCTGTGGGCGTGTTGGCAGCCGGCTGGCCAACCTTCTGGACTCTGAAGGCCACGACGTTACGGTGGTGGACCTCAAAGCCCGCTCCTTTCGCCGGCTAAGGGATGGATTCAAGGGGAGGACGGTGCTGGGAACGGGCATCGATGAAGACGTGCTCAAGGAAGCCGGAGCGGACGATGCCGACGTATTTGTTGCCACCACTGAGGGTGACAACCGGAATATCATGGCAGCCCAGGTTGCGCAAAAGGTGTTCGATGTGCCGATGGTGGTCGCTCGGACCTACGATGTGGGGCGAAGCGAGGTTTTCGAGAAGCTGGGTATCAAGACCTATTGCCCGACCCTAGTAGGTGCCCAGATCCTCCACGAGATGATCTTGGGGGAGTGATCCATGTATGTGGTGGTTGTCGGTGGCGGGAAGGTTGGACAGTACCTTATCGCTGAGCTATTGGAGCAGGGCCATGAGACGCTGGTGATCGAGAAGAACCAGGAGAGGGTTTCCCAGATCGTTGAGGAGTTGGGAAACGTCGCTGTTTGGGGGGATGGTTGCGAGGTCTCGGTCCTCACTGAGGCGGGGGCAGGCAGGGCTGATATCCTGGTTGCGGTAACGGGCGACGACGAGGATAACCTGGTGTCCTGCCAGGTGGCGAAAAG
Organism: Chloroflexota bacterium; assembly: GCA_050942695.1. GTDB lineage: Bacteria > Chloroflexota > UBA6077 > UBA6077 > UBA6077 > JBMNNU01. The sequence goes on along the minus strand of JBMNNU010000055.1, from coordinate 1,666 downwards.
TCACTTCCAGGTGCCCAGGACCATCGCCAGAGTCAACAACCCGAAAAACGAAAAGATATTCCGGATACTAGGGGTCGACGTGACAGTTAGCGCCACCGATATCCTGATGTCCATGATCGAGCACGAGATGCCGAGGAAGGCGCTGGTTCACCTGCTAGCCATCAGGCGCATGGGGGTGGAGATAGTGGAGGCGGTGCTTAGTCCGGGGGCTAGGGCCATCGGGAAGACTATCAACCAGATAGGACTTCCACCTGACTCATCGATCGCCGCTGTGCTACGGCAAGGTTCGTTTCTCACACCTGCAGGGCAGTTGATCCTGGAAGAAGGGGATGAGATTATCGCGCTTTGCAAACCCGACCGTGAGCAGGATCTGCGAAGCGCTCTATTGGGGCCTATCTAGTTGCCCTTTTCCCATTCGGGGACGAACTTAGCCCACTGATCGTAGTGCTGGATATGCTCGTACAAGATGTAGTAGCCGTTGCTTCGCGGTTCGTAGGGTAGCCGCATCAGCCTCATCTTGCTTTCCTCGAGGGTCTTCCCGCCCTTCCTGTGATTGCAGTTCTTGCAGGCGCTCACGAGGTTTTCCCAGCTATGCTTACCTCCCCTGTGTCGTGGGATCACGTGATCGAGGGTTAACTCCCTGGACTTAGCGCCACAGTACTGGCAGGTGTAGTTGTCCCTGTGGAAGATCTCCCGCCTCGATAGCTTAACCTTCGGCCGTGGCCGTTTAACCAGATACACCAGGCGGATAACTGAAGGCCTGGGGTATATTCGGGAGGTTGTGCGTATCCCACCTTCGCCATGCTCCAATATCTCTGCTTTTCCCCCATAGATCAACACGAGAGCTCGTCTGGTATTGCAGATGTTGAGCGGCTCATAGTTTTGATTTAACACTAAGACAGACTGCATTGTATGTCCAACCCCCGGACAGCAGGTTAATCCCCTGTCAATCATATTTTAACACTCGGGGAGCGGCTACTCAATTATCAATAAACAACGCCATATTATTTAGCATGAAGTTGACCTGGGGGATAGCAGTTGCTACTATTAATTAGCCAATTATCTTCTACCACGATATCGGTTGCAGTGCCCTTTACCTTCGCCAATCCCGCGATCCTTTCTATAAATTTGTGAGGTGTCCGGTGGAGGAGGATTCGAACCTTCATGTATGTCCGTATATTGGGCTTTCCAGCGATGCCTCTATCTCGCGGCTAGTGGCTACGAGTGCCCATCGATGCCATCGATGGGCTACACCACAGACGGTTGAGAAAGATCATCAGGCTAAATTCTGCCTGAACGACAACCATCTCAACTGTCCCTGGTTTGTTCAACCTGGCGGCAGCTTCTCATCACGACGAGAGCATTATAACCCCGTCTCGCGTAAGCAAAGAGTGGCAGGTGTGGCAGCTTTGCTTTCGGTGCTTGTCCTGCTTTTTTTCGCCATCAGGATGTTTATTTGGCCTACCTTCTTTGCGGGGGATCAGGAGAAGATGGCAGGCGGTATCCCTGAGGCGACTGCTACTTCCGCTTCAGCAGGGGATCCGACTGCGAGCCAACCATCCCCGGTTGCCACGGTTGCTACTTCCCAACCTACGGCAGGCACGACCCCTCCGCCAGCAACCGTTCAGCCCACGACTGTTCCCATAGCGGCGCAGACGAGCGTACC
>JBMNNU010000054.1:0-14704 GCA_050942695.1 Chloroflexota bacterium | reverse complement strand
TGGTAGGGCGGCTGAGAATCTGGGCTTAGTTCAGGGCTGCAACAATGGAGAGGCTGTGGCCAAGAACCACGAAAAGATGATGGCCGAAACCCCGCCCAATGACGGGCATCGGCAGAACATCCTAGACTCCCGTTTGAAAAAGGTTGGAATTGGGGTCTATCGCACCCTCGACGGCCGCGTTTATTACATCTGCGATTTCACCGACTGATACTCAACAGATTGAGCTCCTGTTTGCAGCAATGATTTAGGGGAGGTTTGACTTACCTCCCCTAAATCATTGCTTCGGTAGCTCTATTACGTCTCCTGCGTTACTACCGCTCGTATCCTTCCTCCATCATGCTTCTCACACCGACGTACGCGCCGGCGAAAGCAGCAGCCCAGGCTAACAGCAGCACGAAAAAGGACCAGATGGCGGTTGTTGCGGCGGCTGTGATCGCCTCAGCGGCCGAGACGCCCGGTGCTAGAACTATGTTAAACGGCGACACGACAGCTCCCAGGACTCCGGCTATGCCCAGGGAGGTCGCCAATACCAGAAGCACCACGCTCAAGGCCCAAACCAGGGAGCCTAAAACAAAGGCTGACCATGTGGACCCTCGGAAGGAAGATGTCCTACCTGCCAACCAGCCTGCGACGAAGTAGGATAACAACAGTATGATGGCGCCCCAGATGAACGCCGACGTACCGACCCCTGCAGCCCCGGCTATAGGATCGAAGGCCGCAAGCCCGATCCCCAGACCCAACAGGGTCAGTAGGATGAGCACCGCGAAACCCCCGATGACACCAGCCCAGACGGGACCCCAGTGAGAGAGATCGCGCATGCCAAAGGTCGCTCCACCATGCTCAGGCTCTGTGACCCTTCTGGCCTCAATAGGCTCCGGGGTTCGCCTGGCCTCTACAGGCTCCATGCGCGCTTCTCGCTGCTCCTCGCGCTCGGGTTCTCGCCTTCGAGCTTCCATGGCTATCTACACCTCCAAGTGCTACGGTGTATAAACCGCTTCATCAAAAAGCCCCTGTAGCGAACGCTCACAGGGGCCACTTGAAAGCATTTCGTGTGCCATCGGTCAGCACTGTTTAACTATCCGGGTCATTTTGGTCCCGCAGACGGAGCAGGTCCCCTGCATCGCAGGCCGGCCGTTGGACATGGTTATCAGCTTTGGCTCCTTGATCTCTCTTTGGCCGCGACATTTTAGGCAGTATGCTTCCATTAGTATCCTCCATGCTTCGATCAAACGCGGCCTTAGCCGGCCGTTCTCGTTTCAGTCGGCATCGAGTCTACAGCTAAGTAGCCTAACAGGCAAGCAGCTTTTGAGCGCAGCAACGGCTCTATTGTGCTTCCCAGGGGAAACGCTGCTCGTTGAGTCGGGACTGGACCCCATTAGGTCCATTGATCCAGGTGATGAAACCGTTTGTGAAAGCTGTCCAGTTGTCGGCTTTCCTCCATACCAGCAGCCCGTTGGTTGTTTGTTGGAGCGAGTCTCCGTTATCGTTCCAGTGTTCATCTTCCAACGGTTGCCCCACGATATTGGGAATCAGTCCTGCTAGCAGTTGGAACCCCAATTTGAAGCTATACTTGGAACTATCCGGGTGAGACAGGGATTCGGTCGATACCGGCGTCTGTCCAGAATCACCCCCTGATTGTCTCAATACCGCCACATACTTACGAGTCAAGTCCAGGTAAAGGTTCCCGTAGCTCGTGCCGGGCTCGATCTCTGTGCCCTCACCCCACTCGTTCCAACTGGTTATGGTCACCACTCCAGGGTTACTCGCTATGGCCGACTCCCACCGCCTAGCGTAGTAGTTGCCTCCCTCTCGATCCTTCCGCACCTGAACGGGGTTACTCTGCCGGGAATTATCCCATCCGGGGGCAACCCCGGCAGCCCATATCTTGGATCTACCGGTCCGGGCTGCAATGTCATCGACCTTGGATTTGAGGTTTTTATATGTACCGGTAGCATCCCCAGCCCAGCTTGCTGCGCTGAACAGATGAACACCATCGAATACATCGAGCCAGTTCTCCGGTCGGTCCGTTTCCACATTCCAGTGCCAGGTGTAATTGGGGTCTACCTGGGAGCGGATACTGCGCCAGTTGTTCAGGTTGCCGGCGGCGGAGGGGTTCCAGAAGAATATCGCCGGTTTGCCCGCGACGTGAGTGTAGTTGGGGTGGGCTCCATAGGTAGACATGACGTAGCGCAACTGCTCTACTATCTGCCCTTCTGAGACCAGCCCATCAGATCCTGTTTCGAAATAGATGGTGGCACTGAAGCCTTGAGCTGCACAGACATCCAGCAAGGTGTTGAAGTTCTTGTCGGTGCGGTTGTCTTTACCCATCCATGAGCTGATGAAGCCGTTAATCCCAGCTTCTTTAGCCTCTTTTACATGCCGCTCGATAGTAGCCCTGCTGTCGCTTTCGTAAGGTTCAATGGGCACATCCCACATAGCAGCTCGGTTGAAATTGCCGGGACTGTACCACGGATAATAGAAAGCTAAAACGGGGGTATCCGGGGCTGCCGACACCCCCGGCACTATCACGTTCATGGCTGCCATGATCAACAACATGGCAATAACTAACAGCTTTCCGCAGCGCATAACGCCCTCCTTTTTGAACAGTGTGAAGGAAAGTCGCGGGATTCGGTCTGGTTTCAGAGGTTGGTGCTCCCTCATACCTTAACGCAGACGAGGGCCTAGTGTTACTACACTAGGCCCTCTCAACACCGTACGCGGTTCTGTATTATATAGGAGACGTCGTCTGCGCGATTAGCAAGCGCTTAGCGTGCAATGTCACCACTAGCATCGAATCGAATAATATCCCAGTCGGGTCATCGGACTTCAACAGCGCCTCCCAGGCTTTCACCTTTCCAATCAGGCCGATAATAGGCGTATACCTGGGAGGTAACCGCCTGAGCTTTCACCGGGTAGAGAGCCTGGGCTTTGAAGGCGAATTTGATCTCGTCGCCTGGCATCATATCTTCGATATAGACGATCACCTTTCGACCCGCAATTTCGTATCGCTTCAACAGCGGTTGCGCCTTTACGGCAGCATCCAAAGTCTCTTCCACCGGGGCGAAGCCGGTCGGAACGGCTACGTCCATCACCACCATACCCGCCTGGATTGGCTCCGGTGGCGTGAATTTGATGGTCGCCTGGACGTCTATCTGGTCGTTTACCTCGATTTGGCCGACGCTGTAATCCACCTGGAGTTGGAAAACAGACTCTGCTTTCTTCTGAGGATCCGGCATGTTAAAGCGCCGGACGGTCTGCATGACCACCTGTCCTTTGCCGCTAACCTCCACGGTTAGAGCGTCGCCTACAGGGACATCTACCACCTGCAGAACGTCGGTGTTAGAGGGAGACACCTTTATCTCTTTCTGCCAGTTACCCGACTTCAGGGTGATGGTTGCATCAACGTCGGCCTTAGAGCCTGAAGCGTATCGAGTCAATGCCTGCAACCCTACAACGGTGTCCTGGGTAGATCCAAAACCACCAAACGCGTTTCGCTGCGAGACCAGCCACCGAGCAGCCCGAGAGGCGGCCATCTTGTCCCCGTGCTCTACGAGGGCCAGAAGAGCGTACCCTGTAGTCTCTATCGTGGCGCTCTGGTTCTGTCTGGGGGGAATGGGCGCGATTTCCGGGCCGCCGGGACGGATCGGCTCTACAGGGAGAGGTTGGATTTCGTCGCCCCAGTAGAGACCCTCGTCGTTCTCCCTGGCCAAAGCCATTAGCTTGTTGTAAGCGTCCCCAGCTCTGGGGCTTTTCGCCAGCTCGAGGGCATAGGTAGTCAGGGCGACTCCATAAGCGTCATTTGTCGAGTCGATGGTCCCTTCCAGATATTTTACCGCTTTGGCTGCGGCGGCCTGGTCTCCGGCTTCGTGAAGCGCAACCGCTACGTAAGCGGTCAAAGCCGTTTTACCCTCAAGCCCTCCCAACATTTCTTGATGGTGAACGAATCCCACAGGTTCGAAAGATCCATCTGGTTGCTGGTGCTGGGCGACCCAGGATGCGGCGCTGTTTAGCACTTCATCATCCACGTAGATTAGCTCTTTTGCCTGCGAAAAGCTCTTCAAGACGAAAGCCGTCAGCCAGAGGCTGCCAAGCTTATCCTGATTCCCGAAAGCCGAAAAGCTGCCGTCGTCCCGACGGTAGGTCAGTTCCCTCTGGTACCCGGTTACCATCAGGTGCTCAGCTTTGGCCATTATCTCGGGCTTCAGTTGGCCGCTTTCCTTGAGATATTGAGTAACGTAGACGTTTGGTGCAAAGAGGACCATGTTCTGCTCCCCGCAGCCGAAAGGCATCTGGAGCAACCTCTCCAGCCCTTCTATCGTCTGCGTCAGGTAGCTGCCGGTCAGCGACAGGAAGGCCCGAGCAGAGCCCTCGATTATGCCCTGAGGTACGGATAGATCTAGTTGTCGACTGGCTCCTGCGGAGAGCACCAGATTCTCAACCTGCTCTCGAGCCACCCCCTCCGGCTCGACAATCAGCTCTTTAACGATAGCGTCGGCTGAGGATCGAGACCGTGCTGTCACCTTTAGCTCGTTGGTTCCAAGCTTGCCCGGTTTGATAGTGAAAGAGGCTGCCCCGAGGTCGTTAGGGCCTACGCTCACCGTTTTCGATGGTTGATCCAGCAACTGGAACCAATCGGCCGACTCCAACTCGACGACGAACTCTTCTGTACTGTTTTGGTAGTTGTATAGTGCGACCTTGACGGGAAACTCCTCCCCCCTTATGACAGAATAGGGGAGGTCAACTGTGACGAAAAATGGTTGGAGCACCTGCAACTGCGCTTCGGTGATGCCAAGCCCCGCTCCCTTAGAAAGCGCAACCGCTCGCATCATCCAGGTGGTAATGCTATCCGGCACCAGGTACTCTTTCGACGCTTTACCGGCTTGGTCGGTCGTCAGCGTGTCCCAGATCCAGGTCTCAGGGAAGAACTGGCGTACTCGCTGTACCTCCATCAAGCCGCCAGCTTCCTCGCTCTTCAAAGCCGCGTCGAAGGATGGGGTTGCCATAGGTGCTTCAGGGACCGCGCCTACTCTTGCACCATCTTCTACACCCCAAGCGGGCGCGGCAAACTTAGGGATCTCTCGTTGATATTTTTGCCCTTCCGGCACCTGTTTGTTGCTCAAGACGATCACGCCGGCGTCGGTAAAGGTCTCTCTGGCGCCGCGCGTCGCAATCGCCCCCATCGGCCTAGCTTCGTGCAGTTCGGCCTGAGGCTTTTGGTACAGCTTCTCCAATTCGTCGAACACCTGTTGGAGGTTGACACGGTTCTCAGCGAGGATGAACACCGATTTATCGACCGCCGCAAGGCCAACTCGCGCCTGCCCCTCGGTTTGCAATCTAACCCCAACCTGCTCCCCGGGCTTAGCTTCCGGTCTATCGAAGGAGACCGTCACCGGATGTGGATAATCACCCTGGACGGTGAACGGCAGGTAATCGGCCGCTACCTCTGATGTAGGCAGCAACTGATACACCAGCAAACGGGCGCTGGGAGCCATCATCGGAGTCAGGGTGAACTGTATGTCTGTAGATCGAGAGAAGCTGGAGAAGACAACCTTTCCACGCGCCAGCACCTCGTAGTATATGTTGGCAGCCTCTTTAGTGGTGGTTACTTTGAACTTGGCCGTATCGCCAACTTTCAACGCCCCCTGGCTTACCTGCTCCAGATGAATAAATGAGCTCGTGGGCGAGTAGCTAGCCTGCATCGCGAGCGATGTGGAGCTATTTCCCGAGGTAGCGCCAACAGTAAGGGAGATGGCATCAGCCGGTGGCGTTATCTGGAGGATAGCTTTACCCTGGTTCACCGAAATTTGGCGTGTTTCGCGAGTTGTTTTGAAATCCTTTTTGGTATAGGTAAAATCCAGCCGAACTTCAGCATCGACCGGTTTCTTATCAGGAGTCTCCGCCACAACCAAGTACGACATCGGCAGAGATGGCTTGAAGGAAACGCTTTCCGGCACTATCTTCAAAGTTACAGGAGTGGAAGCTACCGTCAGCAGTTTGGTGCTCTTCTCTTCGTAACCGGTAGACTTTTCTCGGACCGTTACCTCAAGCTGCAGATTACCCATACCGCCGGCTCCGGGCACTCCGGAAACGTAACCCACCGCGGGCAGTTGGAAATCGGTCTTTCCGTCGATCTCTTTCGTAATAGTTGCGAACTCTTGCCAGGTGCCGACATATCTAGTGGCGCTGATCTCAACTTCGCCCTTGACCGACTTCCCGAAACTGTACTCTGCTCCTACCGTTCCGGTAATTGGCTCTCCCGCCAACACCCACTCCTTTGCCGTTTCAACTTTCACTTCGTACTTTGGAAGGACATAGCGTTCCACCCTCACATCCAGCTCCGCTGTTCGGGTTCCGGATTTGGCTGTAACCTTCCATACGCCGAAATTCGGCTCTGCAGATAGTGGTAGATCGAGAGATGCCATCCCATAGTCGTCGGTATTGACGTCTCGCTTGAAGACCTTTAGCCCTTTGGCGTCCATCACCTCCAGGGTAACCGGACCTGACACCGGTTTTAGTTGAGGGTCCAAGGTTATCGCCCGGAGGTGGACAGTCTGCCCAGGCTTGTAGATCGGTTTATCGCTTTCAACAAAGAGCAAGGTCCCATCTTCGATGCGGACGGATGACTCCGCTGTGAAGCTGCTGCCGGTGAGTTGTAGCTGGTATTCTCCCTGAGCCAGTCTTGGCAGCGCTAACTCCAGATTGCCTCGCTCCTGGACAAAGGTGGATGCGGCTGCCATTTCGCTGCCATCTCTGAACAGAGCCAACCTGATATCGCCGCTCGCCGGTTTATCCCCATGAAACAGGGAAACTGATACTGTTTCTTTTTGGCCTGATCGCATGACGCGAGGAGCAACCACTAGATATCCGTCTATTGGCTCCTGAGATGCTACGGTGCTGGTTGGGGCCATTTGTGCTTGGGCATTATCTGGTAACGGCGCAAGCGTTTCATTCCCCCTGGAAATGGAATAAATCCCGAAACAAAGGGCAGCTAAGGCTACCACAACCCCAATGATCCGTCCGCTCATCTTAGGCCTCCCCCATTATTTCTGTTCAATGAGGAAAACGAATTGTATGGATGAAAAGTTCCATTTACCTGTTGCGGTTTCGGTTTTTCGACCTAAATATGCCGGGATTAGATGGAGTTGTGGTCCCATTGCGGAAGGGGCTGAGGGCTGATCTCCAGGTCGACACCTTGTCCGGATTGGCCGTTCGTTGCGTTCGAGCCGGACTTTTGGAGAAGCGATCCGAAGCATTAGAAGGGCGAACTTTCAGCGCGCGGGCTCCCCGTGCGTCGTTGTGCGCCTGGAATTCCACCGCTTGCTGCTCCGCTAATGTAGAGAAACCGTTATCCAGCACTGCCGACCGGTGGAAGAAGCGCTGTTCGCCCATCTGGTCGATCAGGAATCCAAACCCTTTCGCTCGATCGATACGGATTATCGTTCCTCGGCCAGTGCTCCCCTCTAACATTTTTCGCCCTGGCTGAGCAGTTTTTTGATTGTTATTTTTGCTCATCTTGATGAGTCGATCCAATTCGGAGGGCCCACGGCGATTCACGATTGGCACTTTCTTCTTTGGGCGATACCGCCTCTCTTGTGAAGCTGGATGCCCCGTTTCGCTGTTGGCAATCTCGGAGAATTCGACCTCTTCTTTATTCACCGGGATTCCATCCCCCACATTGGGGCTATCGTCGTACGGTTTTTCAAACACCTTGGTTCCTTTCTAAACAATGATCGATGAAGATAAGTTCTAGTCTCTACAAATAGACATGACGTCGTAGTAGAAAAAAGCGCACCTATTCAGAGTCGCACAGCCCGGTAAAAGACTGCTTTCCATCTGCGATCCTTGGTATACCATGGCTTCGCAGGTCGTCGATGGGGGTAGCGCTAAGCATGTAAGGCAGCGCTGCATACCGATAGGTGCGGTCAGCACTGCTTAGCAGAAAAAGGCTGCGACTGAACGGCGAACCGTTCAGAGGGCTGGTCGATACACCCGTTCAACGGCGGATCAGATTAAAATCTAACGAGCAAATATCTCCGGAAGGACTAAATAACGTAAGTTCTTAGTCGTCGCTATTGCCACGATCCAGGAGTTCTGGGATAACACTCTATACCGACTCTTGGGGATACCAAGTGGAGTTCGGTAATACTCGTTAAGGGGAAACCCTGAAAAGGCGCTGCGCCTATTGCAGGCCGTAGAATCTTACGATCAAAATTATATCAGGTAATATTCGACCTGTCGAATCAATCAATCAGCCGCCGGCCGGAATATTTGATCGAATGTATCCTTCCGTAGCATAATAAAGCCATGTTAAAAGTAACTGCTCGACCCGCTCTAAGATCACCTGCATTGCTATGCGGTTTTAGCGGTTGGGCTGATGCAGCCTCCGCCGCCAGCGGAGCTTTACGCTATCTCCTGGTGAAAAGGCCCGGCCGCAGTATAGCCGAGTTCGACCCGGACCAGATCTACGTCTACACTACAACTCGCCCTCTCAGTCTATTCGATGAGCTTGGTCGAAGGCGTCTTCAATGGCCAGAGTTAACTTTCACTGCAGTAGAAGTGCCAGAGGCCTCTAGAGATCTCGTGATCCTTCTTGGCTCTGAACCAGATCTTCGATGGCGGGAGTGCATCACAGCAATAGGAGATTTTATCCTGGAATTGGGCGTCTCCCAGGTAATTACCTTCGGAGCCTTTCTAGCCCAGCTTCACTACGCTGGCGCACCCGTTATTCAGGGATTGACCAACGATCCCAAGCTTCAACATCGGTTGAATGAACTTGGTATCAGGCAAAGCAGCTATCAGGGCCCTACCAGCTTCGTCACCGCGATCCTCAGAAAGGCCTTCGAACTCCGGATCCCCTCGTTTTCCCTGTGGGCTGCTGCTCCGAGCTATCTTTCCAACACCTCCAACCCCAAACTTGCTGCTGCGCTCCTCAGGCAAGCAGAGAAGCTGCTCGGCCAGGATCTGTGGGTTCAGGAACTCGAGGTAGCAGGGCGCGACATGGAACGCCGCATCGCAGACGCCCTAAGAGAGAGACCTGATCTAGCGAACTTCCTTCGGCAGTTGAGCGGGGAATCGCCAACCTTGGAATCCCAACCTTCAACGGCTGAGGAGAGTACGGAAACGGAGCTGCCGAGCGCAGAAGAGGTGCTACAAGACCTGGAAGAGTATCTTCGGCGCCTCAAAGAAGGCCCGAGCGAAAAAACAGGCAATGGGGAATCGTAATATAGAACGCAGCTATTCGAGCCTCTGCACGACCTTTCCGGAAGCTACGATTGAAATATGTTTAAAAGGAGATCATTGTGGCCGAGCCGCGCATTCTTAAATTCGACGAAATCCGGGTTGTTAAGCGAGGGAGTGGTATTGTCACTCGACCCTTAGCCGGCTCCTGGATCGGTACTGAAGGATTCACGAGTGGCACCACAACCTTCCCACCGGGCGCCGCGATCAAACTTCACACCCACAATGTGGAAGAGGCAGTGACAATTTTAGAGGGCGAAGCCCAATGCGATGTTGGAGGAAAAAGCTATCGCCTAAAGCCGTTAGATACCACCTATGTGCCCGGCGGTATTCCCCACCGTTTCATAAACGTCGGAAACGGCACTATGAGTATCCTCTGGGTCTATGCATCGACCCACGTCACGAGAACATTCGTGGACACAGGGGAGACCGTAGAGCATCTTTCTGCCGGCGATCTCGCTTAAGACTTACTGGCCGCTAGATCATCGCCTTGACACCACATCATCCATACCTTAAAGTCTGCTTCCAAACGACCAAGATAGGATCGGCTCAGTGACAATTACTTCGCTGCGCCGGGAAGGTGATAATAGTGTCGAAGCAATATTCCTTTCGTGGTAATTGGGCATTAATACTCGGCGCATCGAGCGGTTTTGGCGCTGCAACCGCAATTGAGCTAGCTCGTAAAGGAATGAATATCTTCGGCGTGCATCTAGACAGGTCATCAACCCTACACAACGCCGAACGGTTGATTGAAGAGATTCGCGGCATCGGCCAGGAAGCTGTTTTCTTCAACACCAATGCTGCCAGCCCAGCAAAAAGGGCTGAAGTGCTGGATAAAATTGCCGTGAAACTCGCGGAGGGGAATGGTAGCTCCAAGATAATGGTACTCTTCCATTCTCTCGCTTTCGGGTCTCTAGGGATGTTCATAGCGCCAGAGCAGCGCTCATCGATAACACAGTCACAAATGGACATGACCCTGGATGTAATGGCCAACAGTCTGGTTTACTGGACTCAGGATCTAGTATATCGAGATCTCCTTGGGGACGGAGCGAGGATCTTCACCATGACCAGTTCGGGGTCCCATCGGATATTGCCCAACTATGGCGCGGTCTCAGCAGCCAAGGCCGCGGTGGAGTCACACGTGCGGCAGTTGGCCGTGGAATTGGCGGGCAGAGGGATTACTGTGAATGCCCTACGGGCCGGAATCACGGATACGCCCGCTCTCCGCAAGATTCCCGGACACGAACGACTGATTCAAGAAGCTTCGGCCCGCAATCCGATGGGCAGAATGACTCGGCCTGAAGATGTTGCGGCTACCTGTGGAGCGCTCTGCGTCCCGGAGACTTACTGGTTGACCGGAAACGTTCTCGGCGTCGATGGTGGCGAGGACAACATCGGCTGATAGCGAATATCTCCTGGAAGGGTATTGCCAGCGCTATCAGCATGGAGAAATCAATCAAGGTTGCAGCCAAATATGTAGCTTAAAGGCTGGACCGGCGCTCCATAACAGATCATGGAAAACAATAGAGGATGTTTCCCTGAGCAGTAAACCTCAGATTGGGTACTTGGAGGAGAAATGGGAGATTACGAATCGCTAAAGCAAGCCGTCATCGAAGGAAACGCGAATAAAGTCAAGGAATTGACTCAACTCGCAATCGATAAAGGCGCGAAACCACAGGAAGTGCTTGATGCTGCCTTGATCCCGGCTATGGATGTCGTTGGTGACAAGTTCAGCAAACAGGAGTTCTACATACCTGAACTGCTGATAGCAGCACGTGCGATGCAGGCGGGCGTGGCTATCCTGAAACCGCTCCTGTCGGCTAGTGAAGCGAAGGGAAAGGGCAAAGTGGTGATCGGAACGGTCAAAGGAGACCTGCACGATATTGGGAAAAACCTGGTCGCGATGCTGCTGCAGGGAAACGGCTTCGATGTGGTAGACCTGGGGAACGATGTGAAGCCGCAGAAGTTCGTCGAAGCTGTCCAAAAGGAAAAGCCTGACTTCGTTATGATGAGCGCTCTCCTTACCACCACCATGGTGACGATGAAGGAAACGATCAACGCTCTCAAAGAGGCAGGGGTACGAGATAGCGTTAAGGTGGCTATTGGTGGTGCACCGGTAACCCAGAGATACGCTGACGAGATAGGAGCGGACTTCTACGCGCCGGATGCTACAGGCGCCGTATCGAAGGCCAAGGAGCTTATCGCGTTGTAAGTAGCCGCGCGGTTGAGACTGCCAGCTCCACGAAGCTACGAAGGCAGGTTTCGTAAACGTTGCCGGCGAATTCGATAGCACAGTACGGTATTGCCGCTTAGACCGCCGAGGTTTTGAAAACTTTGGCGGTCTTATCTGTTAATCGCACCACTTGGTTTGACCTGGCCAAAAGGTACCAATATAATCGGCTCGAAGGAGGATACCGCTTGAAACGCGCTGTAATCGCCTGCAAGGTGCTGGAGGCCGAATTACGTCACCTTCTTCCTCCTGACGTCGAGTTGCGGGTACTCGACCAGGGCTTGCACCGAACGCCGGAGCTCCTCAAGCAAAATATCCAAAAAGAGATAGATTCCCTGGACTCGGATGAGATACTCCTTGGTTACGGTCGGTGCGGTAACGGAGTAAACGGCGTGCGTTCCAACCGTGCAAGACTGGTGATACCCAAGGTCGACGACTGCATCGCTATACTGTTAGGTTCTTACGATCGATACTTGAGTGAGTTCTCCAAGGAACCCGGCACATACTGGCTTAGCACAGGTTGGGTAAAAAACCCCTTCGATCCGTACACTGAATACCATAGATGCATTGAAAAGTACGGGGAAACCACAGCCCGATGGATTGCAGGTGAGATGATGAAGGGCTACAAGCGTTTGGTTTTCATCGACACCTGCAACGGTGATACGGACGAGAGTCGCCACTACGCGCAACGATTCGCTGCGTTTTTCGGTCTGAATTACGAGGAGAAACAGGGGTCGGATGCGTTGCTTCGAGGGCTGATTTCTAACGATAGACGAGATCGACAGTTCCTGGTAGTGGCGCCGGGCGAGGAGGTTACTCTCGATAAGTTTCTACCCAACCTGAGTATGGTCAACGCCTAATAGTTACAATTCTAGCGTTATGCTAAACGTTAAATATGGTTGATGGAGAGGCTAGTCAATTACCGTGACCAATCTACGCAAACCGTCCTGGTTGATCAAGCGCCTACCTCCAGATGCTGCTATCTCAGAGGTTCGCGCCCTATTAAGACAGCAAAGCCTCCACACTGTCTGTGAAAACGCTATGTGTCCTAACCTAGGGGAATGCTTTGCCCGGAAAACAGCTACTTTTTTGATCCTTGGAAATGTCTGCACCCGGCACTGCGGTTACTGCGCGGTAGAATCTGGTTCTCCCCTTCCCGTCGATCCGGAGGAGCCTGCTCGAGTTGCGGAAACCGCATCGAACCTCGGCCTCAAGCACGTAGTGGTCACGTCGGTAACGAGGGATGATCTTCCAGACGGAGGCGCAAACCATTTTGCCGAGACCATACGAGCCATTCGGCGCCGTTGCCCGTCGACGGCTATAGAGGTTCTCATTCCAGATTTCCGCGGATCTGAGGATGCGCTGCGGATCGTCCTCGAAGCAGAGCCGGACATTCTCAATCACAACGTGGAAACCGTGCAACGGCTGTTCCCCACTGTTCGGCCTCAGGGTAGTTACGAGCGCTCCCTGGAGCTGTTGGATCGGGCTAAACGTGCCCTTACCCATGGATTCACAAAGTCCGGTTTGATGGTTGGCCTGGGTGAGCGTGAGGATGAGGTAGTTCAGGTTATGCGCGACCTACGCAAGGTGGATTGTGATATCTTCACCGTGGGGCAGTACCTTCGCCCATCGAAAAACCATCTTGAGGTACAAGAGTACTATCCACCGGAGTCTTTCGACCGGATGAAGGTTGAAGGAGAGTCCATGGGGTTTCTGTTCGTGGCCTCTGGCCCCTTCGTTCGCAGTTCATACAACGCCGACCAATTTAAACTACCGAGGAGCGACGCATGATTACCGAAATATCTTCCTCCAGCAAAACAGTCACCATTTCTCCCGATCTCCCTACGGTCATCATTGGAGAGCGAATCAATCCCACCGCCCGTAAAAAGTTGGGTGAAGCGCTTCTAGCAGGGGATGTAGAGCCGATTCGTAAGGAAGCAATCGCCCAGGTAGAGGCGGGAGCCCATGTGCTGGATGTCAATGTGGGCTATCCAGGGGTAGACGAGCCGAAGATGATCAAAGAGGCCGTCAAGGCTGTGATGGAGTCTGTAGATGTACCCATTTGCCTCGACAGCGCTAACCCAGCAGTCATGGAAGCCGCTCTATCTGTCTACAAGGGCAAGATCCTGCTCAGCTCCGTTACAGGCGAGGCGGAGAAGATGGACGCCATTCTTCCCCTCGTGAAAAAGTACGGCACCGCTGTGGTAGCGCTATGCATGGACGAGAGCGGAATCCCCAACGATCCCGAGGAGAAGCTGGCTATCGCCAAAAAGATATTGGCAAAAGCGGAGAGCCTGGGCATCCCGAAAGAGGATGTGATAGTCGACTGCGCATGCATGACGGTAGCAACAGACAGCAACGCGGCCAGGGTGACGTTGGAAGCGATCAAGCTCGTGAAGCAAGAGTTGGGCTGCAACATGACCTTAGGGGCCAGCAATGTGAGCCATGGTTTGCCCGAGCGAAAGGTGATCAACTCTTCTTATCTGCCGATGGTGCTGGCGGCAGGAGTTAACTGCCCAATCATCGACCCGACTATACCCGAGATTTCCAAAGCGGTGCTGGCTAGCGACCTGCTGCTAGGCAAGGATGAGTATGCGATGAACTACATCCGGGCTTACAGGGCGCGGCAGGCGGCCTTGGAAAGCGGATCGTAATTGCGCATCAGCAGCCGTTTATAAGCCTGCATAATGGGCGGCTGCGAAGAAAAAGGTAGCGGCTAGAAAGCATATACTGGTGAATAGCAAGGTACGATTTCTCCCAGACGGAGTTGATGTGTCAGTTCCCGCCGGAACGACACTGATAGAAGCTGCCGCTGCTGCAAAGGTAGCCCTCGACGCCCCCTGTGGGCATCGAGGGCTGTGCGGCAAGTGCAGGGTTAAGCTATTGCCTCCTTCCCAAAGCAGGAAAGGGGCGATGGGTAAACGGGCACAAGGCAGCGGTGATCAGGACTCAGGACTCAGGACTCAAGACTCGTTAGAACCGCCAACGCTGCCTGAGCGCACCCTTTTGTCGAGAGAAGAGCTTGACGCTGGTTGGAGGTTGGCTTGCGAGGCAAGGGTCACTGGGGACGTCGTCGTCGAAGTACCAGAGAGATCGATCAAACCTGCCGTTGTACCTATCTCCGAGATTAAACCAAACCCCTACATACAAAAGCGCCATATCCACTTGCCGCAGGCAACCGTCGAGGACGTAGTTGCAGACCTAACTCGCATCCGCCGAGAGCTTGGAACGGATGTG
>JBMNNU010000422.1:0-2514 GCA_050942695.1 Chloroflexota bacterium | reverse complement strand
CCGACTTGCCCCCACCACCGGAACTGCAAGCCCTACTCGATTGGGTAGGTAGCGGTCGACCTATCAACATCTATCTCCGTATCTAACAAAGTACCGTTATTCGGGGATGCCTGCGCCCTCGATTACTTACTTCCTTACTCACGAGGAATCTCGCGGGGGCATGGTTCATACAAACAGTCAGTTCGTGTAACAGTCCAATGCTGTAGCGTCGGGGCTCGTCCCCGACGAGGTACCACGTCGGGCACAAGGCCCGACGCTACATTGTAACTCGTGCCGTGAACCATGCCCGCGCGCGCGATATCAAGGCCGGTGTGATATCCGGTTCCACGCGGCCCCTGTTGCTCTCGTAGGAGCGGCCTCGTTTTCAGTGCGAGCTTACGCCGTTATAGAATCCAAGATGGGGGATAGCAAATGAGCAGTTTCGACCTGGTGATCAAGGGCGGCACCGTCGTATGGACATCTGGAAGGCAACGGCTGGACATCGGCGTACGTGATGGCAAAATCGAATGTCTGGCTCGTTCCCTAGAAGCGGGCGCGGAGCAAGTTATCGACGCCGGTGGCCTCTACGTCCTGCCTGGGATCATCGACTCCCACGTGCACCCGATCCACGCAGAGAACTTCACCTCCGTTTCAGAGGCAGCCGCCTTCGGAGGGGTGACGACGCTGATGCACTTCATCTACACCAAGCCTCAGCTTGGATTGGTGGAGACGCTCCAGGCAGCCAGGGAGGAGGCCGAGAGCAGCTCGCTCATGGATTTCGGACTACACGCCACGGTATCCGACACTCAGCGGCGACTGAAGGAGATCCCTGTCGCCGTCGAGATGGGGGTCTCATCCTTCAAGTTCTTCACAGCCTACCAGCGAAGGGGTATGTACACCTCGGATACCGACCTCTTCCAGGCGATGGAGGTGATAGCCTCTCTAAACGGTCTGGTGATGGTGCACGCGGAAAACGGCGCTCTCGTGGATCTGTTCGAGGACCGCTGTCGCTCCACAGGTGCGAACGGAGGGTCTGATTACCTCTCATCCAGGCCTCCTGAGACCGAGGCCGAGGCGGTGTACAGGGTCGCATCGCTTGCCAGGCTCGCCCGCTGCCCCCTCTACGCCGTTCACGTCTCCTGCGCCGAGGCGCTCCACCTGCTCGCCAGAGTGCGCGTTCAAGGCCAGTTCCCCCTGTTCGTCGAGACCTGCCCCCACTACCTGACTCTGGAGGGGGAGGAGACGATGGCTCGCTTCGGCACGAAGGCGAAGATAGCCCCGCCATTAAGGGGAGCCGAGGATATAGCCGCGCTCTGGGCGGGGATAGCCGCCCGTTCAGTAGACGTCGTCGGGAGCGACCACAGCGCCTTCGATCCCGACGAGAAGAACCCCGAGAGCGGCAACCTGTTCGACGCCGGGTTCGGCGCACCCGGGATCGAGAGCATGCTGGTGATGGTGCACGAAGAGGGCGTCAACCGCGGCCGGATCACACTCGAGCGGATGGTAGAGCTGCTGGCCGAATCTCCCGCGAGGATATTCGGGCTCCACAACAAAGGCCGAATCGTCCCCGGCGCCGACGCCGACCTGGTGCTCTTCGACCCCACTGCCGAGAAGCTGCTATCCGACTCCGACCTCCATGGCAAAGCCTACTACAGTCTATACAGTGGCCGTAAGGTCCGCGGGATACCCAGGATGGTGATCCAGAGTGGTAGGGTGGTTGTGGATGGTAGCCAACTGCTAGCGAAGCCTGGCTACGGCCGGTTTGTCCCTGCACGATTTGGAAAAGCCTAACAATCATACCCCTGGGCTTCGAGACCGTTCGCTGCAAATGTGGCGGCATCAAGCATCTAGCTCCACACCAGTCCAAACGTATCGATCCGCCGGGATCCACCCAAACGCAGCCATCTATGCCGTCATCCGTACCCCTGCATAACCCAAAGGAGATGGTGGAATCTCTCTACCAACTACTCTACACCCTTCCTCGCCGGAACCATCTCACCAAGCCCGCTCAGCTCCCGGAAAACGGTATCTACTGCTTTTTCGAGCGGGGCGAGGCGGTTACTGTTCGCGGTAATACCCTAGATCGGGTTGTGCGGGTCGGCAGCCACACAGCCCAGGGTAACTTCCGCAGCCGGATTAAGCAGCACTACGGTAATACCGGATCCCTCTCGGGCAACAAGAACGGTAGTGTCTTCCGCATGCATCTTGGAGCAGCCATCATGGCTAGGGACAATCCATCGGATCCCAGGCTGCCGGCTTGGTGTAAGCACATGGGCGCGAGCTATCCCGAGGTTGAGGAAGCGGTCAGCCGGACCCTGAAAAACAACTTCACCTTCGTCTGCTTCAAGGTAGACAATGTGGGAGAGCGGTTGGATTTAGAGAAGGGACTCATCGCCCTGATGGCACAGTACCCGCTGGGCAAGCCGTCACCTGGTTGGCTAGGCCTGCACTCCCTCAGGGAGGAGATCAGGACGAGCGGGTTGTGGAACATTCAGCACTTGGACGCGCTACCATTAACAGAGCGCCAGTTCCATC
>JBMNNU010000053.1:0-14790 GCA_050942695.1 Chloroflexota bacterium | reverse complement strand
GCTCTCAAGAATGCGCTTTACCATCATCCGTACTTCTTCACTAATATCTCCCCATATCCCAGCTTCATCCTTGACTTCTGCTAGCCTTTGGGCGATAGTCCTCTCGGTCAGGGTTGCTACCTTGGCCATCGGGCGTACTCCTCTCGTCAGTTGTTGTTTGGTTTGATGGAGGATACGCCCTTCTCCTTTCCTTGAAAAGTACACAACCTATGTTACGGTACCAGGGTCGGTTAAACGTTGACAGTAACCAGATACTGGAGTAGACTCTCACCGCCCTTTCACTGCCCCTTAGAGTGGGACGGACCCTCGGCTGACATCTGCTCGTCAGCGGGAGCAGGTGTCTTTCTGGCAATATGGCCGAGCGGGCAACTCACCACCGCCCACCTCTTGCCGACACTGACGTCGAGAAGAACCTTGCCTCGGCATGCTCAGGGGTGAAAGGAGAACAAGCCCTACAAATCAGTGAGGGAACAACCGAGGAGGCATATCCATGAAACGCATCCGCTGTACAGTTGCAGCCGTGTCTGCCCTGGCAGTCTTGCTCCTAATGATAGGATGCTCGTCCAGCGCACCGGCTGCCGAACCCACCAAAGCTGCCAACGGGGCGAGCGCACCGGCACCGGCAGCTACTACCGCTACCGGCAGCGAAGCAGGCGCATCATCTAAGCCCATCGAGGTGAAGGTTGGGTTGATCACGCCGCTCTCCGGCGACACGAAGACCTATGGAGAGTCCGTGAAGAATGCCGTCGAACTAGCGATCGAGGAAGCCAACAAGGCCGGTAAAGTCAACATCACTTTGGTAACCGCCGATTCCAAGGGCGACGCGACCGAGGGCGTCAACGCCTTCACCAAGCTGTCCGCTCAGGATCAGATCAAAACCATCATCGGCCCAGTCATCTCCCGGGTTGCCATCGCAGTGTCCGAATCAGCCCAGGCTGACAAGGTATTGATGATCACCCCCACGGGCACCAGCCCGAAGGTAACGGTAGATGGCGGAAAGAGGAAGGATTACGTCTTCCGAGCCTGCTTCATCGACCCATTCCAGGGCAACGTCATGTCCAAATTTGCCTTAAACACCCTGAAGGCCAAGAGCGCAGCCATCGTCTACGACATCAGCAACGACTACAGTAAGGGACTGGCGGAGACCTTCCAAGCCGCCTTTGAGAGCGGCGGAGGCCAGGTCACCAACATGGAGTCCTACGCTAAGGACGACGTCGACTTCTCCGCCGTTATGACCAAGATCGCCCAGAGCAACCCCGACGTGCTGTTCCTGCCCGACTACTATAACAAGGTGAACCTGCTGGCCAAGCAGGCCCGAGAGAAGGGTATCAAATCGCAGCTTCTGGGCGTGGATGGCTGGGATTCGGCCGATCTGGACGTCAAGGTTACCGAGGGCGGGTACTTCAGCAACCACTATAGCCCCGAGGACCAGCGGTCTGAGGTTCAGGAGTGGATCAAGAAGTATCAGGCCAAGTACAACTCCGTTCCCGATGCCCTGGCTACCCTGGGCTACGATGGAGCGAATCTGCTGATCGAGGCGATCACTAAGGCCGGCAGCGACGATTCCACCAAGGTCCGGGACGCGATGGCCGCCATCAAGGACTACAAGGCCGTCACCGGCAACCTCAGCTTCGACGAAAATGGGAACCCCATCAAGAGCGGCGTTGTCATCCAGATCAAGGATGGCAAGCAGCAGTACGTGGAGACCGTAAACCCTTAATTGCAAAAGACCGCCGCGGTTAAGTAAACCGCGGCGGTCTGCCCCATGTGTCTGTTTTGTAGCTCCTCTATGAGGTCTTCGCTCCGCACTCAGGGCAGAACTTCGCCCCGGGGGTTAGCTTATTCCCGCATTCGGCGCAATGAGCGGTGGCTTTCAGCTTGGTGCCACACTCTGGGCAGAACTTGGCGTTGGTGGCCATAGGGGCCTCGCAGTTGGGGCATGAGGCGCGAATTGTCTGTCGCCAGTGCTCCTTGCCCAGCTTTTTGTCCTCCTCGGCCATTGCGGCGTGAGCCCAGATCTCCTCCACCGAGCGGCTCGACTGCGCGGCCGACATCTCGACCCCCAGGTCTGGTGCGCACTGCTTGCACAGCCCCTTCTTGTTGTTCCAGCACTTCTTACGACACACCCAGGACTGGCAGCGAGGGCACTGGATGAACTCCGGCATGACCTCCCTCACAGCCTCCTCGAAAGATGCGTCGTGGGCCCTCTCCCAAGCAGCGGAGTGGACGCGTTCCCCTACCTCTGAGGCGGTGCCGAACAGCCCGCCGAAGATGCTGCTGGCCGTCTCCAGCACCCCCGTGACCGTTCCGGTCACGCTGGGCTTGAACTTTGTGCGGTATCCCGCGCCGCAGCGGTCGCACTTGAACTCGTACTGGAAACCCTGTTCAGTGCTCAGATCCTCGTAGTTAGAAACAAATTCAAACCTTTCAGCCACGATCCTCCTCCCACAGGACGACGCCATTGCTAACCAATGGTCCGGCGCTACCGGTAGGACCCCCGTGCGCCCGGAAGATGGCGGACTGCTGAAAGTCCGATGCCGGCCTGCGTGCGGGGACCCTTCTTGAGGCTGCATAATAACAAGAAAATGGATATGTGAAAAGAAGAAGTGTAGCAACGGTTTCACGGTTGCATTGCTTGCTTAGACCTTGCGGCAATGGCTGATTATCTGGTATCATATCCTTTGCGTTGAGCGGGAGTAGTAGGCCGAGCCGGAACAGAGAGCCGGGATGGTGGAAACCGGCAAGGCAAAGGCGTTTGCCAAAGGCCGAACTCGCCCGGGAGCAGCAGCGGTGAGATCTGGTAGTCGCTGACGGTTGGCGACCGTTAGAGCGCCAAAGAGTGGACGAGCGGCGATTTTATGGGGCAGTGGCGCAGCGGGAGCGCGCTTCCTTGGCATGGAAGAGGTCAGGGGTTCAATTCCCCTCTGCTCCACCACACAAACCCTCGTCAAACAGGGTGGTACCGCGGAACGGCCTTTCGCCCCTGAGTGGGACGAAAGGCTTTTTCATGTTTAAGCGATCAGCAGTCGGCCGTCAGCTTTCAGCCAGAAGCTGGTGCTTGACAGTCAATAGCTGAATGCTGAAGGCTGATAGCTAAGCGGAGGTCGATGGATGGCTAAGCAGATTGAGAAATATAATCCCAACGAGATAGAGCCCAAGTGGCAGGCCAAGTGGGAGGAGTCCGGCATCTACAGGGTCCACGAGGATCCATCCAAGCCCAAGCATTATGCGCTGGTCATGTTCCCCTACACGTCCGGCGACCTCCACGTCGGCCACTGGTACAACTTCGGCCCTGCCGACACCCACGCCCGATACAAGCGGATGCGCGGCTATAACGTCATCGAGCCCATCGGTTTCGACGCCTTCGGCCTGCCGGCCGAGGAGGCCGCAATTAAGCACGGCATCAATCCGCGAGTCTGGACTCTGAAGAACATCGAAAACATGACTCGGCAGTTGAAGACCATCGGCGCCATGTACGATTGGACCCACTCGGTGGCCACCTGCCTGCCCGAGTACTACAGGTGGAATCAGTGGTTCTTCATCCAGTTCTTCAAGAGGGGCCTTGCCTACCGGAGCAAAGCACCGGCAAACTGGTGCCCCCACTGCCAGACGACGCTGGCAAACGAGCAGGTTGAAGACGGCAAGTGCTGGCGGTGCGAGACGGTGGTGAGTCGCCGCGACCTTGAGCAGTGGTTCTTCAAGATCACAGCCTACGCCGACGATCTGCTGGACTTCAGCGAGATCGAATGGCCGGAGCGGGTCGTGACGATGCAGCGCAACTGGATCGGCCGCAGCGAGGGCGTCCAGTTCACCATGAAGGTGGTCGGCACCAACGACTCCTTCGACGTCTTCACCACCCGGCCGGACACCATCTACGGCATCACCTACGCTGTGCTGGCCCCCGAGCATCCGCTGGTGGACAAGCTGACCGCGCCAGAGCGACGCAGGGAGGTATCCGAGTATGTAGAGCAGGCCCGGCGCCAAAGCGAGATCGAGCGGCTCTCCACGGAGAAGGAGAAGACGGGTGTCTTCATCGGCGCCTACGCCATCAACCCTGTAAACGGGGAGAGGGTGCCCATCTGGATCGGCGACTACGTCCTGGGCACTTACGGCACCGGTGCCATCATGGCGGTGCCCGGCCACGACGAGCGTGACTTCGAGTTCGCCAAGAAGCATGGTCTGCCCATCATCGAGGTGATCAGCCCTACCGGCCAACCGACGGACGAGCTTCAGGCCGCCTACGTAGAGCCGGGGATCATGATCAACTCCGGACCATTCGACGGCACGCCATCGATAGAGGGCAAGAAGAAGATAGCGCAGTACTTGGAGTCCATAGGCGCCGGCAAGGAGACGGTGAATTACCGAATCCGCGACTGGTTGCTCTCCCGCCAGCGCTACTGGGGCACGCCAATCCCGATGATCTACTGCGACAAGTGCGGCATCGTGCCGGTGCCCGAGGAGGATCTGCCGGTGCTGCTGCCCGACTACTCGGGCCAGGAGTTCCGGACCGGGGTTTCGCCGCTGCGGTTCGACGAGAACTTCGTCAACACCAACTGCCCACAGTGCGGCGGGCCGGCCAAGCGCGAGACCGACACCATGGATACCTTCATGGACTCATCCTGGTACTTCCTCCGATACACCGACCCGGAGTATCAGGAGGGGCCGTTCCACCCGGAGAAGGAGCGCTACTGGATGCCGGTAGACCAGTACATGGGCGGCGTGGAGCACGCGGTGATGCACCTGCTCTACTCCCGCTTCTTCCAGCGGGTGCTGCGCGACATGGGAATGACCGCTCACCGCGAGCCGTTCAAGCGGCTGTTCAACCAGGGGATCATCCTTGGGCCGGACGGCTTCCGGATGTCCAAATCGCGGGGCAACGTGGTAAACCCCGACGACTATGTGAAGACCATGGGCGCGGACACCGTCCGCTGCTACCTGATGTTCATCGGCCCCTGGGACTCAGGAGGACCCTGGAGCGCGAGCGGAATCACCGGAGTGCACAAATTCTTGAACCGGGTGTGGAGCACCGTACTGCAGGGACCGCCGAGCCGTGGAGCTTCCGCTGCAACGGCAGAGGCCGATAAAGCCCTGACGCACGCCATGCACAAGACGATCAAGGTCGTCACCGACGATATGGAGAAGTTCCGCTTCAACACCATGCTGGCGCGCATGATGGAGTATGTGAACAGCATGACGGCTGCCTACGGCTCCGTCTCGGCGCCTGTCTGGAACGATGCGGTGGAGAAGCTGATCCTGATGCTTGCTCCCAGCGCCCCTCACCTGGCGGAGGAGCTGTGGCACCGGACAGGCCACAAGGAGAGCGTGCACCTGCAGGATTGGCCGAGCTACGAGGAGGCGCTGGCCGTCTCGGAGACGGTGACGCTGGTGGTGCAGGTGAACGGCAAGGTGCGCGACAAGCTGGAGATCCCCGCGGACACTGCTAAGGATGAGGTCCAGCGGCTGGTGCTGGAGCGGCCGAAGATCCGGCCATACATCGACGGTAAGCAGGTGAAGGACGTGATCTACGTCCCCAACCGGCTGGTGAACGTGGTAGTCAAATAAAATCGTAGAGGCCGGCACCCTTTGCTGCCAAGGCTATCGCCTAATAGATTTGTCAGGAGTGTCTGTCGACTATGACCAAACCGCGAGTGCTGCTCACCAATCCCTGGCTCAATCCCGGCGGAGAGGTGGACCAACGTCTCCAGGAGGCGGGTTTTGAGACCGTCTTCAACCCATGGCCTAAGTCTATCGAGACTAAGGAAAAAATCGACTCCCTCAGGGGGATAGATGCCCTCGTCATAAGCAGTATCCCCCTTCCCTCGGAGGTCCTGTCTGCGACGGATCGGTTGAAGGTTATCTCCCGAACCGGCGTCGGTTACGACTCCGTAGACCTCGAGACGGCTACGAAGAAGGGCATCGTGGTCTGCATCGCCAAGGGTGGCAACCGCCGCGCCGTAGCCGACTACAGCTTCGGCTTGCTGCTCGCCTGCGCCCGCAGGCTTCTCGAGAACCTCAACGAGGTTCCCAAGGGCGGCTGGAATCGCCACCAGGGGCGAGATGCCGCGGGGGCAACCCTCGGAATCATCGGCCTGGGCGCCATCGGCAAGGAGGTGGCCAAGCGGGCTCGAGGCTTCGACATGCGGGTGCTGGCCTACAGCAGAAGCAGGGATGAGGCCTTCGCCGCGCAGCACGGCGTCACCTACGTCCCCCTGGAGCAGTTGCTGCGGGAGAGCGACTTCGTCTCCATCCACACATCGCTGAACGAACAGACAAGGCACCTGATCAACGCCGACCGGCTCGCCCTAATGAAACCCACAGCCTACCTCATCAACACGGCACGGGGCGGCATCGTCGACACCCAGGCCCTCTACCGGGCGCTCAAGGAGAAGCGGATCGCGGGAGCAGCCCTGGACGTTTTCGAGGAGGAGCCGCTGGGGGCGGATAGCCAGTTGCGGCAACTGGATAACCTGTACTTCTCACCTCACGCCGCGGGCAATACTGCACAGTCCAGGGAGATGGTGGGGAGAATGGCGGCGGAAAACGTGATCGCCATCATGAGGGGCGAGCGACCGGCTGGTATCGTCAACCCTGAGGTGCTACAGACTTCAAAATAAAGGTCGAGACATCTTGAACTCTTCCCTTGACTCTCTGTTCGTACGCTCGTATATTTCGCATATTGCGAAACGCATATTGCGAAACTCGTTCGGAGGCGGTGAGCGATGGATAACCCGTTCAGGTACGGCTCAGCCGTTGCCGCGCCATATTTCGTCAACCGTGAGCAGGAGATGGCCGAGTTGGAGATGGATATGCGCTCCGGGCAGAACGTGGTCATCATCTCCCCGCGGCGTTACGGCAAAACGTCCTTGGTGCTCGCTGTGGCGAAACGGCTGCGCGACCAAGGGGTGCTGGTCGCCTATCTCGATCTAATGGCCTGCTCCAGCAAAGAGCTGTTGGCAAATAAGCTGGCAACAGCCCTGTATGACGGGTTGGCCGGGTTCAAAGATCGGGCGTGGAACCGGATCCAGGAGTTCTTCGGCAGGACCTCGCTGCGCCCCGCTATCACCATCAGCCCCGATGGAACCCCCGCTTTCGAATTAGGGGCGGGGGAGCGAGGTCGCGATGTGGACGCCATGCTGGCGAGGCTTCTTGAGCTACCCGCAAGGATCGCAGAGGATCGCGGGAAAAGGGTTGCCGTGGTACTGGACGAGTTCCAGGAAGCGCCTCAGATCGACAAGCAGCTTCCAGCTTTGATCCGCTCGGTCTGGCAGATGCAGCAGGATGTCTCCCACCTGTTCTTGGGATCCAGACGGCACATGATGACCAGGATCTTCACCCACGAGAACGAGCCGATGTATCGCATGGCTAAGCCGATGGTCCTGGACCCTATCGATGCGGCTGTCTTCTCAACCTACATCAGGGATAGATTCGCAGCCACGGGGAAGCAGATCGTCGATGCCGCGGTGAACCGCATCCTAGAGATCACCAGATGCCATCCTCACGACACCCAGGAGCTAGCCTACTTCACCTGGGGGCTTGCCGTTGAACAGGCTCCCGCAACACCTGAGTTGGTAGGCCGCGCGCTAGATAGGGTGCTCAAAGCAGAGAACGCGCGGTACACGGAGATCTGGAGCCGGCTGACTAAACATCAGCGACTGGTGCTGGGTGCGCTGGTAGCCAGCGAGGGATCAAAGGCTATCTATTCCGAGAGCTATCGCAGAAAGTATGGATTGGGTGCTCCGGGGTCTGTAAGTCGCTCTCTCAAGTCACTTCTGGAAGGCGATCTGGTGGAAGAAACATCGCCGGGCACATATTGGGTGCCGGATACCTACCTGCGCGCCTGGGTTGCCCGGTTGGCCGCTGCCGGCACCAATCTCACCCTGCAGAGCAGCGATGTTATCACAGCCGCGGAGATGGTGGCTGTAGAGAGCGAGCCCCCGTACGGCCAATGATCAACCTAATGGTTGCGTGATTCGTCAATAAATGGTATAGTATCATTGCTGGTATAAAAAATCAGTCCGCAGGAGCATAGGGTCGGCGGTTCGTTTGTTCAGACCCTCTCCCCAAACGCAATCGCGCTGACGAATCGTTCCAAAATAAAGTAAGAATGTGAGGAGTCAGCGCGATCAATATGCAAGACAAAGCCCTCACCTGCCGCGACTGTAATCGCGAGTTCGCCTTTTTGATGGGTAGCAATTGGCCACCCTCTGCTGGTTTTTTGATGCCAGAAAATGAGCTCGATGCGGGGGAGATACCACGCCGATGGCGGTTACACCCGACCACTGTACGAGCTTCGATCGGTTGTCAGGATGGCCGCGGGCTGGACCCAGCTAAGCGATACGATTTGCGGCGGATCGAAATAGAGGGGCGCAGTACCCTCGCTGGAGCGACTCAAGAGGAGACTCGACATGGTAGATGACCTTAGGACGGATGCTACTGAGGTATCATCCACTGCGCATTTGGATCGAACCGAAATTGAGCGAGAGCAAGGCGGCGTTGTGTCAGCCGACGTACTTCGGCAGCTTCGCAACCCGAGAGACGGTATGGGAAGGACGAACGGCTCAGCCACCTCGAGCGACGGTATCCCCACCGTATCGATAATGCAACAGATCCAACTGGATAGTGATGAGCCTCTTCCCTCATGGTTGATCAGCTTCGAGAAGGAACAGTCTAACGATGATCAGCTTCGAATCGACGTCCACGAACTGCTCGAAGATCCGATCCGAATGTATCTACGCGAGATCGGGCTCGTGCCCCTGTTGAGTCGGGAAGGGGAGAAGCAGCTAGCCCGCAAGATAGAGGAAGGGAATTTCCTGGAAAAAGGCTTGCGCGAGATGCGCGAAAGCCAGAACGAAAGCGGCTCGACCGACGATACCCAGGAATCTCTCAAGAGCTACGCCGCTACCCCAGCATCCGGCGATGAGCCGATAGAAGCCTCTGAGGCCGATGCTGTAGCCCTTTTCCAGCGTATGTTCCGGCAGTTCTGTGAACTCTTTCCCTATCTAGACAAGCTGTTCCCCTCCGATCGTACCTCAGAGGGATTCCTTAGCAGCGCGCGGCGAGTGGGCAGCTTAGCCGTCATCGACTCTGAGTGGGTGCAAACCATCGCTCAGGAGAGGGATGTCGAAGCCGCTGCCGTCTATAACTCAATCGTGGCGCTATCCGTTCTCTGCCGTCTGATACCTTGTGATCTGCTGAAGATGGCCGCTGAGGATGCCCAAAAGGAAGGGGTTCCCAACCCCGCACTCGGCGAGCGCTACTATTCCTCGTCCCCTGATGAGGCTCTCCGGCAGTTAGAAGAGATCGTCGCCGAAGCTCAGAATGCCAGGGCGGCCCTCACCGAAGCAAATCTCCGGCTCGTGGTGAGCGTCGCGAAAAAATATTTAGGTCGTGGGGTGTCGCTGCTGGATCTGATACAGGAAGGGAATTTGGGCCTTATCCGGGCTGTTGAGAAGTTTGAGTTCCGCAAAGGCTTCAAATTTTCTACGTATGCGACCTGGTGGATTCGGCAGGCGATCACTCGGGCTATAGCCGACAAGTCGCGCACCATCAGAATACCGGTTCACATGGTGGAGACTGTTAACAAGCTGAACCGTGTCCAGAGGCAGTTGCTCCAGGAGTTAGGCCGCGAGCCGACCTGTGAAGAGATTGGCGAGATAATGGAGATTTCGGGGGATAAGGTGCGGGAGATCATAAAGGTCTCCCAGGATCCGATCTCCCTGGAGATGCCCGTTGGGGATGAAGGAGACAGCCACATCGGCGACTTCATCGAAGACCAGACAGCGCCGGTGCCGGTGGATGTGGCTACTCACCAACTGCTCAGGGAACAGATGGAAGACGTGCTGCAGTCGCTATCGCACCGGGAGCGCAGGGTGCTGCAGTTGCGCTTCGGCCTGGACGACGGCCGGCCGAGGACCCTCGAGGATGTAGGCCGCGAGTTCGGCGTTACTCGCGAACGGATCAGGCAAATCGAGGCTAAGGCTTTGCGGAAGATGCGCCATCCGAGTCGGAGCAAGAAGCTTAAGGACTACATCGATTAATCTCTTGATAAGAGAGCGAGTAGCGAGAGAGCACTTACTCGTTACTCGCTAGGCTCCTAAGTGCTTCGTTCCCAAAATACCCTACGTCTCGTCATTCCCCTGAAAATGGGGCGCTTTCCCATTTTCATGAGCGGTTGGTGCACCGAAAGCGCATGGGTAGTTCCCGCGCAAGCGGGAATCCGTACAGCCTCAGATTTCCTGGAAGCCCTAGGCCCCCGATTCCGCGGAGATGACAGGTGCAAGGCGGTTGCATGCGCTACTTGAGGAACAGCGCACTTAGTTGAGGATGGGGTCTTCGTCCTCAAAAAGCCACTGCTCGATAACCCTTGCGAGCATCTTTGCAAGATCCTTATCTTGGCTGAGATCCGCGTCGCCAAGGTCGGCCCAAATCGGCAGAACCATTTCCCCGGTATCGGCTAGCCGCACGAGCGGCAACTCCTTCTTCTCTGTCATGATCACCAACCTCATATCTGGATCCGTGGCTTGATGCCCGCATCCGGTATTTCACTTACAATATCGGCAGGTTACGATGATATCTTTTGCCCTAACCAGCAGCTTTACGGGAAATTCCTTAGCTGATCGCCAAGTCTCGTGGATGGTGTTGCTGATATGCAGTAAGATAGCGGCGGCTCTCAAGCTCGAACTCGGTCTTCGCAGGGAGCTTCGATACCGGCCATAATTGGAAATAAGGGGGCCATGATGGGAGAACGGTGGCTTGAAGCGCTAAAAGGCGATCCTCTACCCTGGCTGTTGGAAGAGAGCAATCCCGCAGTCCGACACGCGGCGCTGCGCTTGCTGCTCGACCGCCCAGACTTTGATCCTGAGGTCATACAAGCCCGAAAAGCCGCCATGGAGACCGAACCCATCGCGGCTATCCTGGCCGCGCAGCACCCCCGAGGCTACTGGGTAAAGCCGGGGCCCGGCTATGGACCCAAGTACACGGGGACCGTCTGGCAGGTTATCTTTCTGGATCAACTGGGGGCAGACGGCAACCATCCCCAGGTGAAGAAAGCCTGCGAATATGTGCTCTCCTACTGCCTCACCGAGTCTGGAGGCTTCGGCTGCTCGGCGAGAGCGGAGGAAAAAACGCCCCCACCCTCGGTCGTTATCCATTGTCTCCACGGCAACCTGCTGCGGGCGCTGCTCGGGTTCGGCTGGCTGGATGACGAGAGGGTCCAGAGAGCCATCGATTGGCAGGCCAACTCCATCACGGGTGAGAGGGATATCCGCTACTACAAGTCCAGCACGCCGGGGCCGGGGTTCAAATGCGCGGCAAACGATAAGAACCCTTGTGCATGGGGCGCTGTGAAGGCGCTGCTGGCGCTGGCTCGAGTGCCGGAGGAGAGGCGTGAGCCCCACGTTCAGCGGGCTATCCAGCGGGGGGTCGAGTTCCTGCTCAGCCACGATCCGGCTGGGGCGGATTACCCGATGGGCTACGGAAACCAGAAACCCAACGGATCATGGTTCAAACCGGGCTTCCCCCTGGGCTACGTGGCCGACGTGCTACAGATCCTGGATGCCCTCTGCGAGTTGGGCCAAGCCAGGGAGCCGCGATTGCAGGCTGCGATACAATGGCTCCTGTCGCTCCAGGACGATCAGGGCCGTTGGAAAAATCAGCATGCGTACAACGGCAAGACCTGGGTGGATTTCGAGAAGCAAGGCCAGCCCAGCAAGTGGGTTACGTTGAGGGCTTGCCGCGTTCTCAAGTGTGCGCTTGGATCTGACTGATTTTGAGGTAACAAAGGTTTGTTCTATCTCGCAGTATGTGCCGTGATGTTCGCGCTTGGGGTGCCGATGGGGTTCCTCGGGTTTGCCGGCGCGGCGCTCGTTTCCGGCCTTCTGATCGTGCTTTTTCAGGTGCCCGTTCATCTGGCTTTTGGCACCGCCCTGGGGTCGGTGTTCGCCACTATCGTGTTCGGGGGGTGGAGCCACTTCAGGGAGGGGAACGTCGATGTGCTCGCCGCTGTCCAGATCGGACTGGCGGGGGTAATCGGCGCCTACCTGGGCGGGAGCATCGCGCTCGCTACCGCCGCTGCGCAACTAAAGTTGATCGCGGGGGTGCTGTTGCTGTTCAACTCCGTATTCATGTATGTCCGTATGCGTTTTTTCAGCTCTGGAAAAGAGAATTCCGCTTCTGGCCCCGCTCCACGAAGGGTGTGGAGAGACCTTCCTGGATATGGCACTATCGGGCTGGTGTGCGGTTTGATGTCGGGGTTTCTCGGCATCGGGGCGATCCCCTTCGTCCAGACGGGGTTGCTGGTGAAGAAGGGCATCGATCTGAACAGAATCATCGGAACATCCATGTTCGCCATGGCACTGGCGAGTATCAGCGGGGCGGCTCGCTTTGCGCTGGGAGGACAGTTAGACGGCTGGCTGCTATCCAGCGTGGTGCTGGGGATGACGGCGGGCAGTTACATAGGCGCCAAAATGACTAGGCGCGCCCCAAGGTGGCTGGTCAAAACCGGCATCGTGGTGACACCATTCATCACCGGCTGGTTGATGATCCTCGCCCCAATCAACGGATAGCAGATATCTGTCTATCGGAATCCGAAAAAGGTCTTGATCCTCCACCAGGTGTATCGCCAGGAGAAGGGACGGCGTAGCCTAATGGGCTGCTGATAGTCAATAACCCTCCCGCGCCATCGGTGTTCCGGTTGCCCGTATCGGCGGGAGAGCATCGGCAGGAGGATTGCGCCCATCAAACAGGCGACGCTCAAAACGGCAGCGATAACGCCAAAGGGCTGGTATACCTTGTGAAGTATACCGGCAGCCAGGGCGAACATCACCCATCCGACCAGCAGCGAGGTGGAGTTGTAGCCGTAAAGCTGGCGCTTAACCCCGGTTAGCCAGATCGCCCACGGGTTGGATGAGCTGTTGGGTCGGCGCTGCTGTTGGCGCGGTCCCGTGTTCTCCTCTGGGATAAACTGATCCATCCGGTTCAGGATATTGCGGATCTCGTCTTCGTACTTCTCGTTCGGCATAGACAGTTCCTCAATAGCTGTCAGCTTTCAGCAATCAGCTTTTAGCTTTACTGATCCCTACATTAAAGACATCTCGCCGCCTTGTATTTATACTAAGTATAACACTACAGGGAAAACGGTTGAGTATTTATCTAACAGATTCTTTACCTTTGCTGAAAGCTGATTGCCGCTTGTTTATGGCTTCGACATAGGCCAAGAGCCTGCGAGCCCTCTCGGCGATTGGGATATCCACCATCTTTCCGTTCACTGTCACCGAGGCCTCTCCTCTAGCCTCCGCCTCTTCGAAGGCGGCCACCACCTGCCGTGCTCGCTCTATCTCCTCATCTGAAGGAGTGAAAATCCGGTTTACCTTCTCTATCTGCTTGGGGTGGATCACCAGCTTGCCCCTGTATCCCAACTGCCTGGCTACCAGGGTCTCCCTCTCCAACCCTTCGTCGTCATTGATGTCCGCAAAGACGCTATCAACGGCGATGATGTTTGCCATCCGCGCGTAAAGTGCGATGATCGTCCTGGGATACTGGCCCTCCAGGCACTCTCGCGACCGCTCCACACCCAGGTCGGTGGCAAAGTCCTCAGCGCCGTAGGCGAGTCCCACGAATCTCTCGCTGGAACAGACTATCTGCGGTAGATTAAGCACACCTCGTACCGTCTCGATTATCGGCAGTATCGCGATGTGCCCTTGGGCCATACCTCGCTGCCTCTCGATCCCCGCGAGCATCCGGTGGACGGTTTCAACCTCCTCCCTATCCTCTGTTTTCGGGAGGACTATTCCGGAGAGGTTAGGCGAAACCAGGGTTTCCAGATCTGATGCAAGCAGGCCGGTTGAGAGCGCGTTAACCCTTACGAAGGTGCGGATGTGCCGGAAATCGCCGCCCTCCAGGGCTTCCCTCACCATACGCCGGGCAGCGTCTTTTTCTGCCACGGGAACGGCGTCTTCCAGGTCGAAGATCACCGCGTCGGCTTCCATACTTTTTGCTTTTTCGATCATCCTCGAGCGATTGCCGGGGACGAACAGCATCGTTCTGAGCAGTTCCACCTGGCTCTTCCCCCATTCATCTATCTATATAGAGATTATCGAATTTGTCCATAGGCATCGATACAGCCTCCCTCGCGCCGAGGTTCTATGTGGGTAGCCGTCCCAAAGGAGCGGCAACGGGGTAAACGGTATTACTGGGGATAGGAGAAGATCGATACTCTATACCGCGAATGTAGCACAAGGGAAGAGATGGGGTCAAACCAGTGTTCCAACGACTCCTTGCTACGGCCGCAGCTTGTCCCAGGCAATCCGCGCCATGGGCAGTATTCCTCGCAGGCTGTCCCAGCGATGCTCTGCTTGGTAGCGCTTCAGGCGTGCGTCCAGCATAGCCGGAGGGGTTTCCGGCGAGTGGTAGAATACGGCCTTAAAGCAGCTATGGTCTGGCGGAATGGCGCCCTCAGCCAAGGCGATCTGATGAAGGCCGGTCCCCGGTTGGATGCGATAGCCGTGGTCGAAGAGAGTGTAGATAGACTTAGTCAGAGCTATATTGCTCAGGCTCTCCTCCACCGTCGCCGGTGTCTCGCCCGGTCCTCCGAATGTGAGATATAGGAAGTTGCCCACTCCCGCGCGGTTCAGAAGGTCGGCGCCTTTCATCATGTCTTCTAGCTGGAAGGGCTTCAGGTTGGCTGCCAGCACCGCCTCGGAGAGGCTCATGGCGAAGATCATAATCGCCCGGCCTCCGGCCCTGCTGAAAAGGCGGGCGAACTCGGCATCCACCTCGCCGGGCTCGAAGACC
>JBMNNU010000421.1:0-2544 GCA_050942695.1 Chloroflexota bacterium | reverse complement strand
AGGTCACGGCGCTCGAGGATGAGCATGGCAAGATATATGTTGGGCTGCCTCCCTCAGCAGCCCAAGCATTAGAGGAGCTGCGACAGCAGGGCAAGATCGGCTACGAGCTTTCCGTAGAGTTCCACGCCCGCATCCTTGTGGGGGCTTACGTGATCTACAAGAAGAAGACCGAGGCGACCTCCGAGGGATCGGAACAGGAGGAGGAGCAGCAGGAGTCCGATCAGGAGTCGTCGGAGAACGCAGCGTAAAAGGCTTTCAGCTATCCTCCGATTTGGGAGAGGGCGCGCAGAGAGCAGTTAGAGTGGCCTACCTTGAGGTTATGGCGCTGGGGTTTGGCGGCAATAGCCTTATGGAAGATGGCCACTATCTCCTCGCCCGTAGCCCCCTCGCGCAGCGGTGTGCGAAGGTCGATCTCGTCGTCGGCAAAGAGACAAAGCCGTAATCGACCTTCTGCTGAGAGGCGTACGCGGTTGCAGCTTTCGCAGTAGAAGTGGCTCATGGGGCTGATAACCCCCACTGTTCCACGAGCTCCATGGATTTTGAAATAGCGCGCTGGGCCGTTCCCCCCAGGTCCCTCGCAGACCTCCGGTTCGCCTAAAACCGTCAACGACTTCATGATCTCATCTGCCGATATGTAGCCATCTTTCTCCACCGATAGATTCCCGCCCAGAGGCATAGCCTCGATGAAGCGGATGTGCCAGGGGCGGTCCACCGAGAGCCGCGCTAGATCTACCACTTCGTCGTCGTTGACCCCGCGCAGGACCACCGCGTTGATCTTGATGGGGGCTAAGCCGGCGCGCTCCGCCGCCTCGATGCCTGCCAGCACCTTATCCAGGTAATTGAACCGCGTGATCCGAGCAAATCGTTCCGGCTTGAGCGTGTCTAGGCTTACGTTGATTCGTTGGAGACCTGCTCGCGCAAGAGACTCTGCGAACTGGGGCATCAATAGGGCGTTGGTGGTCATCGCGATGTCTTTGATACCTGGTATCGAGGCCAGGCGAGCTACCAGTTGGACGATGCCGCGCCGTACGAGCGGCTCGCCACCGGTAATGCGTATTTTGCGCATCCCAACGGTGGCTGTAGCTCTCACTATCCTCTCGATTTCCTCGAATGTGAGGATGTTTTCGTGGGGTATCCAGGGGACTCCCTCGGGCGGCATGCAGTAGATACAGCGCAGGTTACACCGATCGGTAACGGAGATGCGCATGTAATTGATCGTACGCCGGAAGTTATCCTGCAACCTGTCACCGGAGCTCATGAGTGCTGCTTTCTATCTTGTGGTGGATACCCAATCCTTAAGAGCGCTTACAGTGGTCGGGAAGGCCAACTCGTCCCACGGTATCTCGTTGGGGCCGAAAAACGCCACCTCCAGTGTCTCGCTGGAGGGCTTGGGCTTGCCGTTCAAGATTTCGGCCAGGTAGACGATGGTTACCACCCCATGCGATGGTCGGTTGTAGATCCCATGTAGCTTCAGGTGGCCTACCTCGATCCCCGCCTCCTCCCTGGTTTCGCGGCGAGCGCCCTCTTCGGTGGTTTCCCCCATCTCTAAGAAGCCGCCGGGGTATGTCCAGGTGCCCTGTCTCGGCTCGATGCCGCGTCGAAGCAGCAGCACCTTGCCGTCAACTATCGGCAGGGTTCCAACCACCAGCTTGGGGTTGATGTAAGCGATATTGCCACAGGAGGGACAAACCATACGCGGTCGGTCGTCGCCTGGCGGTACCTTTTCCACCATACTGCTGCCACATTGCATACAATAAGTCATCAGTATTCTCCAGATATTATTGGGCGGGTTACCCGCCCAATAATATCAATTTCCGATTCCTAACCACTCCTCGCCGTCGGCGTAGACCTCTTTCTTCCAGACGGGCACTGTCTCCTTCAGTCGATCGATAGCGAAGCGGCAGGCCTCGAACGCCTCCGCCCTGTGGGGGGCTGAAACGGCGATCACTACGCTTGTCTCTCCCACCTCGATACGGCCTACCCTGTGTACGATGGCGACGTGATCGAGTTCCCATCGGCTGGATATCTCCTGGCTGATCTCCCTCATTTTGCCGAGGGCCATCTCTGGGTAGGCCTCGTACTCCAGGTAGAGCACCTGCTTTCCCCGGTTGTTGTTGCGGACGACCCCGACAAAGGTCGCTACCGCGCCGTCTTCGTCTCGCCGGACCGCCTCGACCACCCGATTGACGTCGATTTTATCACCTGTGATTTCGAATAGCGGGTTACCTGTACTCCCCCCGCTCACAGGCGGGATGAACGCCACCTCGTCGCCATCTTCCAACGTTGCCCTCGGGTCGGTGTACTCCCCGTTCACTGCGAAGCGGGTGTGGGGGAGGTTGGGCGCCAGGTGCGGTTGCTCTTCGGCAAACCGGTTCCAGATGTCGAGAGCCGTGGAGCCAGGAGGCAGTTCGACCTGCACTTCTCGCTGGCCGACGATCTCTCTATATAGAGCGAAGAATCTGACCTTGATTCTCAACGTATCGTCCTATCAGGTTTAAGATAACGGGCACAAGGCAATAGGCACAGTATCTGACCTATTTACCT
>JBMNNU010000420.1:0-2546 GCA_050942695.1 Chloroflexota bacterium | reverse complement strand
GGAACGGTTCTCCAGGCATTAGCCTACACATCAATCTACGATTCCGAGCATACACGGGTTCGAGCCAGCAGGTGGATATATGAAAATGTGCCTCGCGGCGCATCTCTGGCAGTCGAACACTGGGACGACTCGCTACCTCTCCACGTCGCTGATTCCACCGGTAAGCCCGGCGACTACGTTTTCGTGACGATGCCGATGTACGATCCAGAAAACGAAAGTAAGCGCCAGGAGTTGTTCCGTCGCCTTGCCCAAGTAGATTACATAATCCTTTCCAGCAACCGCCTCTACGGTTCCATACCACGGGTACCAGAAAGCTATCCGATGGCAACTGCCTATTACTCTATGCTGTTCGATGGCAGATTGGGATTCGATCTGGTGGCCACCTTCACCTCCTACCCGGCCCTGGGACCGTTCCAATTCAACGATGACAAAGCTGACGAAAGTTTCACCGTATACGACCACCCGAAGGTCTTGATATTCAAGAAGAGCGCCGCCTATTCCCAGGAGAGGGTTGCCCAGTTGTTGGGATCCATACCGCTAAACCAGGTAGTTCCGGTGAACCAAATAGGGAAAAAGGGCAGCGGTTTGCTGCTGAGCGAAGAGATCAGAAAGGCGCAGGAAGTGGGAGGGACCTGGTCCGCCATCTACAATCCTGAGGACCTTGCTAACCGGTTCCCCATCCTGTCCTGGTGGCTGGCTTTGCAGTTGATGGGAGTCCTGGCGCTCCCCTTCACCTGGAGGCTCTTTGCTCGCTATTACGATCGCGGCTACGGCCTGGCGAAGCTGTTGGGCCTGCTGCTCACAGCCTACATCGCCTGGTTGTTGCCCAGCCTGAAAATCGTCCCATTCGGTAGATGGTCGATCCTGGCAGGCTTGATAATCATTGGCTCGCTGTCGGCCTTGGCTATCAAAGGACAAGTCGTTCGGTTCCGCGATTATCTATCCAGCCAGAGGAGAGTCTTCCTGATACACGAGCTTGTTTTCCTGGCCGCCTTCGCCCTGATGCTGCTGATCAGGGCGCGAAATCCAGACCTCTGGCACCTAGCCTTTGGCGGTGAGAAGCCGATGGAGTTCGCATTCCTCAACGCTGTGGCCAAGTCCACATACTTCCCGCCATACGATCCATGGTTTGCCGGTGGGTACATCAACTACTACTACTTCGGCTATGTGATAGTGGCAACGGTGATGCGGCTGACGGGTATAGTGCCCTCTGTAGCCTTCAATCTTGCCATCGCGTCGATCTTCTCGCTGACGGCAGCCGGCCTCTTCTCGTTCGGATTCAACTACTACATGTCTAACAGGCCAGCTAGGGGACCGATCGGTTGGCGTAGAGCATTCATAGGAGGCACATCCGCGATAATCTTGGTGCTGCTAGTGGGCAACCTAGATGGATTGGTCCAGAGGCTCGAAGCTCTCTGGAAGCTGGGTGGTCTGCAGGTGAAAAGTATGCTGCCGATGCTAGAGGGCGCGTTAAAAACTCTGGCCGGCTTGTGGGCGGTAACCATTGGCGGAAAATCGATGCCTCCATTCGATTTCTGGCGATCTACTAGGGTTATCGGCCCCGAAAATCCCACGCCCATCTCGGAATTCCCGTACTTCACATTCCTCTACGGCGACCTCCACCCGCATATGATCGCCATGCCTTTGGCTACTCTAGCCATCGGGCTTGCCCTCTCGATCGTATGGCAGGGGGTAAAGGGACGAGGAGACGCAGAGACGGGGAGGCGCGGAGAGGGACCTCACCCCCT
The DNA here is from genome assembly GCA_050942695.1 of Chloroflexota bacterium. Taxonomy (GTDB): domain Bacteria; phylum Chloroflexota; class UBA6077; order UBA6077; family UBA6077; genus JBMNNU01. Next base: position 798 of record JBMNNU010000420.1, on the reverse strand, counting down.
GTCCGAGAGGCTTCTCACCATCGCAGTCGGCGGGCTCGTCGTCGGCGCTTTGCAGGCCACAAACAGTTGGGATTACCCGACCTATATGGGGCTGCTAGCGGCTGCGTTCATCCTCGCTGCCTATGTGCGAGATAAGGGCTTCACTGCCACAGGCGTCTTGATAGCAGTCCTCTCTACCGCAGCTATCTATGTCGTGGCGATGCTGCTCTTCCTGCCCTTTACAAGAGCTTACGAGCTATTCTACAACGGTATCGATCCATCCCCAGCCAAGACATCTCTACCCCACTATCTAGTGATCTTCGGCTTCTTCCTATTCGCGATTGGATCGACGCTCATAGCCGATATCGCTAACAGCAGGACGCATCGCTTCTGGTTCTCCTATCTCTGGGACCGATTTACTCGCTCTCCGAAGGCAGCCAGGCGGCAGCAACTGATATCGAGGTTGGTTCACCTAAGCCCCATAATGGAGGCGACCTCCTATATCCTTTTTGGCCTGGGTGCGGCAGCGCTGGTTGCATTGGTAGCCAAGCTATATCTCGTAGCCCTGCTGCTGCTGTTTGGAGCTTTCCTGATACTGACCCTATTCATCAGAGATGCATCTCCCGAAAAGCTGCTGGTGATCTTGTTTGCTGGAATCGGCCTAGCGCTCACCCTTGGCGTAGAATTCGTAACGATCAAGGGCGACATCGGCAGGATGAACACGGTGTTCAAGTTCTATCTCCAGGCGTGGTTCCTGTTCGGTATCGCATCAGCAATCGGGATCATCGACACGTTGTTTCACTGGAGGAAAGGCGCCTT
>JBMNNU010000419.1:0-2547 GCA_050942695.1 Chloroflexota bacterium | reverse complement strand
TATCTTCTTCTGTCACGTTTTTCGCCGCAATGGTTGTGGATTTCCCCACCTGGCGGCCCTTGTTGCTGTGTGCCATCCGCTCACTCCATAACGGTATAAGGTCGGAATTCAGGCGGAGGGATGCAGGGAGTATGCCAACTGGTAGGTGCGTGGGGGGTGCGGAGACTATCCCAAAGTCTGTAGCCCTCGTCCGAGAGCCCCGGGCTGAAGCCGCGGGACTGAGAAAACAAAGCCCCTCTGGGGCTACCGTCCCAGCCCGCAGGGCTTCGTCTTCTCAGCGCGGTCGCTTCAGCGCCGCGCTCTCAGCCCCAGCAATCGGCTTTACCAATTTCAGGACGGTCTCAGGCCACACGCCTTTACGGATGGGCGCGCGGTCGAGCACCCTTACTCTAGGATGTCTACTACGGTGGCTTTGGTGACCTTTGCCAGGTCTGATGGGGCGATTAAAATGGCGAGGCCTCTCATGCCGGCGCTCACGCAGATGGTGGAATGCTGGAGCGCGGAGCTATCCAGATACACCGGATAGGAGCGCCTGCCTCCCAGCGGTGACACCCCTCCTTTGATGAAGCCCGTCAACCGGGATATCTCCGAAGGATCAACCATCTCAGCCCGTTTATCGCCCATGGCCTGAGCGAGCTTTCTGAGGCTCAGCGACTCGTCGCCGGGCACCAGGGCCAGGACAACCCCCTGTCGCTCCCCCCTGGCTATGAGTGTTTTGAACATCGCGCCAGCGGGTATGCCCAGCTTTTTTGCCCCCTCCACCGCCGATACGAAGCCGACGGCTTCGTAGGCTCGCACCTGGTGGGGGATCTTCTGATCTACGAGCAACTGAATACCACGAGTTGCTTTCATATCTTTAGCGACAACCGGGCAGCTCAAATGTGAGGGGTAGCTAAACCGGCGTAAAATGGCTAGCAGTCAGCCATCAGCAATCGGCTTTCGAACAGTTGCTGAAAGCTGACTGCTGATGGCTGATAGTCTGGTTTACGCCCTGATCTCCTGCCGCATGAAGCGGTAGTAGGATATCCCGAAACAGACCAGGGTCATGGATATCAACGTCACGAACTGAGGCCACACTACCAGGATGCTCTGGGCCAGCGGAAGGGCACCAGGCACCATCCCGATGACTTCTATGAGCATCACCGGCCCCAACGTGCGGACGCTGGGGGTTAGGATGGTCATCGTGACCTCTGAGTAGAGGGTAGCAGGCGATACCCTCGCCAACCCCATGCTTAAGTAAGCGTTGTTCAACACCGTCTGCGGCTCCTGTTCGTTGACAGGCACCAATGCCTGGGCCGTAGTGGCCGCGATCATGGAGACGAAGAAGGTGAAGAAGATCCAGAAGGCGATCCCGGCCAGCGCCGAGGTAGCCGTCTGGCGGAACAGGATAGAGAATAGTATCGCCAGCGCCATCCAGAACGCTACGTAAAACACGGCAACGATCAGATAGACAATCAACCTGAAAACTTCGTCGGCCGTGGGTGGTATCCCGATCATCCGCAACCCGAGGCCGGCCAGCACCAAAGAGATACTAACTAGCATCACGGCAATGGTGGTCACGCCTGCTAGGAACTTGCCGTTGATGACCGAATCGCGAAAGATCGGATTGGACAGCACTCGGCTGAGTGTCCCCCGGGCGTACTCCCCATTAATGGCATCGAACCCCAAGGCCAGCCCCATCAGGGGGCCCAGGAAGCCTACGAACGCCACGAAGGATGGAAGTGTGCCCGCAGAGACGGTGAATAACCGCAGGAAGACAAACTCCGGCGACCCCTCACCACTCGCCACATCGCTCCGGATGGCCTGAGCTGCCGTGTATGTGGCAGACATCCCAGCCAGCAGGATCAATGTGAACATGATCAGGAATCGTTTGCTGCCGAAGTGGTCGGCCATCTCCTTGCGGTATACCGCTAATAATCCCGGCATCGTTTTAGCCCTCCTGGAAGTACCTTAGGTAGATCTCCTCCAGCACGTGGCCTCGCAGACGCAGTTGGTTGAGATTACCGCCCGCTTTAACCACGTTGCGCGCAATCTCAGGACGCACGTCCTTGAAGCAATGCAGGATGATGCTGCCGTTCATCCGATCCACCCCAGAGACCCCCGGGATCTTCTGTAGTGAATTGATGAGGTCGTCTCCAGCCGGCGAGGCCTCAACCTCCACCACTATCGGTTCGCCTCCCATGATCTGAACTCCCAGCATCTCGATGGAGCCTTCGGCTACCATCTTGCCCTTGACGAAGATGCCCACTCGAGTACAGATCTGCTGAACCTGGTGCAGCAGGTGGGAGGACAGCAGCACAGTGATTCGGTCCTGGCGGCTCATCTGGGTTATCAGGTCCAGCATGTGCTTGACCCCATCGGGGTCGATACCCAGGGTGGGCTCGTCCAGAATCACCACCTTGGGCTTCTTGATCAACACATCGGCTATACCCAGGCGCTGCCTCATTCCGCGTGAGAACTTGCCTACCTCTTTGTCTGCCACGTCGGTCAGCCCAACACGGTTCAGCAACTCATCGATCCGGGCAAGGGCCTCCTTCTTCGGTATCC
>JBMNNU010000418.1:0-2551 GCA_050942695.1 Chloroflexota bacterium | reverse complement strand
TCCCGAGATACACCACCGAGCCCGAATCGTCGAGGCCCTGCAGAGACGCCAGAGGCCTACCCTCGAATCGGAACTCGCTATCATAGTCGTCCTCCAGCACCAACCCCCCTTCAGAGTGCGCCCACGTCAGTAGAGACAGCCGGCGTGGTAGGCTCAGCGCCGCTCCGGTCGGGAACTGATGAGAAGGGGTAACCAGCACCATCCTGGCCCCGCTACCACGCAGTTTTTCCACCACCAGACCATCCTCGTCCACCGGGATGGGAAGTAGGCAGGCTTCGTAGGAGGAGAAAACCTGTCGTGCAGAGCGATAACCGGGGTTTTCTACGGCGACTCGGTGCCCAGGCTGCAGCAGGAGCCTCCCCAACAGGTCCAGCGCCTGCTGCGTCCCGTTGACGATTACCACCTCCTCGGGCGAGCAGCGGACGGCTCGAGAGCGGCTAAGGTAAGAAGCCACCTGCTCTCGCAGCGGCCGGTAGCCTGCAGGCTCGCCATAATCCATCAACTCCCGCCACCCCCTCTTCCACTGCCGAGCCAGCAATCGCCTCCAAGTCTCACGAGGAAAGCAATCCCAAGCCCCCTGCCCCGGATTGAAGTCATACGGCAACCCCCTCGGAGGCGCAAGCAGCTCGGCTGTCGCTCCACCATACCGGCTCCTAAAAACAGCGGTTTTCAACCAACCCCTGCTGTTCTCCCTACTCTCTTTGGCACCGGCCACAGCGCCCCCATAAAGCAACCGGTCATCAGGCAATTCTTGAGACAGGTAGCTGCCGGAACCATGGCGACCGGTTAGAAAACCCTCGGCCTGCAGTTCGGCATAGGCTTGAGTCACGGTGTTTCGAGAGAGGCTCAACCGTCTGGCCAACGCCCGCGAAGAAGGTAGTTTCTGGCCGGGCAAGATCCGCCCGCTCAGGATGGCGAGGCGCAGCCCTTCGTAAAGCTGCCGATAGAGCGGCTCAGGCTTGGACTCATCGAGAGTAATGGCTAGTTCCATTGCATCTCCTTAGGAAGCGAGCTATCAGCGTTCAGCACCCAGCGTTCAGCATTCAGGACGCAGGACCCAGGACTCAGCACTGCGTCACCACAAGTGGCACCATATTATCTTACAGAAGTGGATCTTGAGAAGGTCCACTTGGGGGAATAGCATTAGCCACACATTTTTTCGAGAGGAGAGCTACATGGAACAGGCTACCTGGGCAGTAAAAAAGGATCGCGCCCAAAAGTTGAAGGGCGGGGTAATCATGGATGTGGTGACGCCGGAGCAGGCCAAAATCGCCGAGGAGGCAGGGGCAGTCGCGGTAATGGCGCTTGAGAGAGTGCCGGCCGACATTAGAGCTGCCGGTGGGGTCGCGAGGATGAGCGACCCGGAGGTGATCCTCCGGATTATCGAGTCGGTCGCCATACCGGTTATGGCGAAGTGCCGCATCGGCCACTTCGTGGAGGCGCAACTCCTAGAAGCACTGGGCATCGACTACATAGACGAGAGCGAGGTGCTAACCCCCGCCGACGAGACGCATCACGTCAATAAGCACGCCTTCAAGGTGCCCTTCGTCTGCGGTTGCCGCAATCTCGGAGAGGCGCTACGCCGGATAGGGGAGGGGGCAGCCATGATGCGCACCAAAGGGGAAGCGGGCACCGGCAATATCGTAGAAGCGGTGCGCCACATACGGACCGTCATGGACGAGATCCGCAGGCTTCACAGCATGCCGGAGGAGGAGTGGATGACAACCGCCAAGGAGCTACAGGCCCCTTACGAGCTGGTAGCGGAGGTGGCCCGTACAGGTAAGCTCCCGGTAGTCAACTTCGCAGCAGGTGGAGTTGCGACTCCGGCGGACGCCGCTTTGATGATGCAATTGGGAGCCGAAGGGGTGTTCGTCGGCTCGGGCATTTTCAAATCCGAGAATCCCGCGGCTCGGGCTCGGGCTATAGTCAAAGCGACGAAACATTACAACGACCCCAAAATCATCGCTGAGGTCTCCAGGGGGCTTGGATCGGCGATGCCCGGCATCGAGCTATCTACCCTGAGCAACGAACAGCGTATGGCCGGGAGAGGATGGTAGGTAGTAAGACCCGCCGATAAATTCACAGATTACACAGATTACGCTGATTATTTCTGTGCAATCTGTGTAATCTGTGGAAAAGCGCTAAACACACTACGGCGATGGATCGTAGATAAGAGGGATCATCGAATCGTTGCTATCCGCCGGTATATGTGGCTATGAAGGTAACGATATCGCCGTCGGAGATCTTAGCGTCCAATCCCCCTAGAAAATGCAAAAATTGCCCGTTGACGAGTGCCTGAGCGGGATAGCGCATTTCACCGGCTTCAGAGTCATATATCAGGTTAGCGAAGGCGGGATCGGCCTTAGAGAGCTCCTCCAGCAGATCGCGGAAGCTGGTGCCTGAGGATTCGTGTTCAAATTTGATGCTACCGAGCTGGTTCGGCCTCATAGAGTTGCTTAGCCAGGGAAGGATCTCTACATGAATGAGCACCTACATCACCTTTTCTAACCCACGCCCTGGAATGCCCGTCGGGGCATTCCAGGGCGCTGAT
>JBMNNU010000052.1:0-15045 GCA_050942695.1 Chloroflexota bacterium | reverse complement strand
AGCATCTTCGAAAGCCTTTACCTTGGCCTGGGGAGTGCCGGTACCGCCCGATATGATTGCCCCTGCGTGCCCCATCCGCTTGCCTGGAGGTGCTGAGCGGCCGGAGATGAAGGATACTACCGGTTTGGGATATCCAGTCTCTTTGATGTAGGCGGCAGCGGCCTCCTCATCAGAGCCGCCGATCTCCCCGATGAGGATCACTACCTTGGTTTCTTCGTCCTCACGGAACAGTTTGAGAACATCCAGGAAGCGAGTGCCGATGATCGGGTCGCCTCCGATACCGATACATGTAGAAACACCCAGCCCAGCTCTGGTAACTAGATCGCAGGTTTCGTAGGTCAGAGTGCCGCTGCGGGAAACCACACCTATCGGCCCCTCCTGATAAACCTCCGCGGGCATAATCCCCACCTTCGATTCACCAGGACTGATAAGCCCTGGGCAGTTGGGGCCTATTAGCCGCACACCCTTAAGCGTAACATAGTTCACTACCTTGATCATGTCCAGGGTCGGGATGCCATCAGTGATGCAAACCACTAGGCTAACCCCGGCATCGGCCGCTTCCACCACTGCATCGGCAGCAAAGGGAGCCGGCACGAAGATGATCGAGGTATTAGCCTTTGTTTCGTTAACCGCATCCGCCACCCGGTCGAAAACGGGTATCCCGTTTTGTATAGTGCCCCCCTTTCCGGGGCTAGTACCGGCTACCACCTTGGTGCCGTATTCAACCATTTTTTCTGTGTGAAAAGCTCCCTCGCGCCCAGTGATGCCCTGCACCACCACGCGCGTGTCCTTGTTTATTAAAATCGACATCGATTATCCTCCTTGTAGACGGTATTCGATGTAGAGATGGTGTTTTGTTGATACCCCAATCTCAGTGTTACCGTGTCAACTCAATGATCTTCTGGGCGGCTTCCTGAGCTGTTGACGCGGGTATGAAGTCCGTGCCTTTAAGCAACTCTCGCCCCTCGGCTGCTCGAGTGCCCGAAAGCCGGATGACGATTGGAACCTTGATGTCCATGGTCTTCGTAGCTTCGATGATACCCTTGGCCACTTCGTCGCACCGGACAATACCGCCAAAGATGTTGAACAACACACCTTTTACGTTGGGATTCATCAACACCAAGCCAAGGTCCTGCCGCACCGTCTCCGCCTTAGCACCTCCGCCCAAGTCGCAGAAGTTGGCTGCTTTCCCGCCGTTTCGGCTCAGGATATCCAGGGTGGTCATCACCAAGCCGGCACCATTGCCGATTACCCCAATGTTCCCATCTAACCGGACGTAAGCCACACCCAATCGAGCCGCCTCGGCCTCGATCGGGTCGGCTTCTGAGACTTCCCGGTACGCCAGCAGCTCTTTTTGGCGGTACAGCGCGTTATCGTCTACATCGAATTTACCATCGGCGGCGATAACCTTGCCGTCATCTGTCACTACTAACGGGTTGACCTCCGCTAGAGAAGCATCTGCGTTAATGAATATGTTGTACAGTTTCCGGATAACGGCCACGATATCACGGGTGACCTTCTTATCCAGGCCGGCTTGCTCCACTAGGCCACGAAGCTGGTAGTCCCAAATCCCCCACGCAGGATCAACGTGCAGTTTTGCTATCTTCTCTGGGGTAGTGGCCGCGACCTCCTCGATATCCACCCCCCCCATACTACTGAGCATGATTATCGCCTTCTCAGCGCTCCGGTCGATGGTAATGCCTAGGTAGTACTCCGCTGCGATGTTCAAGGCTTCCTCTACCAGCGCATAAGCGACGGTATAGCCTTTAAGAGGTTTGCCAAGCATTCCCTCAGCGTATTCCTTCGCCTCAGCAGGGGTGTTTGCCAGCTTGATCCCCCCTGCCTTCCCACGGCCACCTACATGCACCTGCGCCTTGACGACAACGCGACCCATATCTTGGGCTACCCGTGCAGCCTCCTGAGGGTCTTGCACCACCTCACCCCGGGGAACAGGTATACCCCCTTGGGCGAAAACCCTTTTTGCCTGGAACTCATATAGTTTCAATCCTACCCTCCACTGAATGATAAGAGCTGAGTGATGGTTTGGAACGCAGCCGGACCATTCAAAGTGCGAGCAAAAAAGTAACCGCAACCTTCAGATTGCTCGTATACTCGTAGTGTTAACAGATAGTCACACCGCGAGCTACGCACAGGCTGAAGCCTGCGGTTACATTATACATGCTCGTGGCCTATTGTCATCGAGACAAACAGTGGGCAACCACCTACTGTATTTGCCCTAATGATCACTACATAAGTAAGTATTTTATTGGGGACACCCCAAGCACCGCCAGGACTCAACGCTGTGCTCGCTCGCGTTGAGTCCCTTGGACCAAGCTTTAGCTACCTACGCAGCGATCAGTAATGATTCGATACTTAGGGCTCAGAGCTTAATACCGATTCGGCGGCTTCGAAGCCCACTTTGAGAGCTCGTTGATTGATCTCTTCGGTACCTTTGGGCACCCTGTCTAACACAGCCTTTGTGATCGCTTCCCGACTAACAACCCCAGTAAGAACCGTTAGCACTCCCAGGGCAACGATGTTCGCGACGATATCGCGCCCCACCTGCTCTCTTGCCAACTGAGTGATCGGAAGCCCATGCGCCTTGCCATCAATCTTTGGCACATTCTCTATGAAGGTAGTGTCATATATGAATGTGCCGCCCTTCTTCAAATTTGGTGAGTACTTGTTTGCCGAAAGTTGATTGAAGGCAAACAAAATATCCGGATGTTCGACTTCGGGATAATCGATCTCATCATCGCTGATGATTACATCCGACCTCGAGGCGCCTCCTCGCGACTCTGGGCCGTAAAGCTGGCTGGAAACCACCTGCCTACCCTCGTAGATGCCGGCTGCTTCCGCCAGGATGAGCCCCATCAGCACCAAACCCTGGCCGCCAGACCCTCCCAGGGATATTTCAACAGATCTAGACATTCTCGCCCGCCTTCCCGGTGGCCTTGTTTCGCACCCTGCTATACAGATCCTCGTAAGCCGGGCGTTCGCTCTCGAAGAGCACGCCCGTAAGCAGTTTGTTTTTGGCCTCCTCAGGTTTTTGCTGCGCTTGTCTCGCTGGCATAGTGATCTCCTTCTGGAGCTTCAACATCTGCACCGGCCCACCCAATCGGTTCATCCGACCGAAGTATATTGGGCACTGGCTGATTGACTCTACAAAGGAGAAGCCTTTATGCTGCATCGCCTTGGCTATAGTGTTGATCAATTCGGGCATCCTGACAGGCGCCACCCGACCTACAAAGGTGGATCCCGCTGATTGTGCTACACCGCAGAGGTCGAAGCCCGGCTCAGCATCGCCGTAAGGTGCGGTAGTGGCCACAGCTTCCACTGGCGTGGTGGGAGAGTATTGGCCTCCTGTCATGCCGTAGATCTGATTGTTGATCACTATCGCGGTGACGTCGATGTTGCGTCTGCAAGCGTGAATGAAGTGGTTTCCGCCGATAGCCGCGCAGTCACCATCGCCCATTATCACGATAACGTTAAGCTCAGGCTTCGCCAATTTCATCCCTGTAGCAAACGCTAAAGCCCTACCGTGCATGGTATGTATGGTGTCGAAGTTCAAATAACCCGGCGATCGTCCGGAGCAACCGATGCCAGAAATTATCACCGTCTTATCTTGATCCAGGCCCACCTTGTCGATCGCTCGCAAGGTGCCGTTGATGATCTGCCCGATGCCGCACCCTGGGCACCAGATATGTGGCAAGCGGTTGACCCGCATGTACTTATTTACCAGCGCATTAGCCACGGCGCATCACCCCCTCGATCCCGGCCATCACCTGGCCAGGTGTGATAAGCAACCCGTTATGGAGGTTGACCTGATTCACAACGACGCTGTCGCGGGTGACTCGCCTGATCTCGTTGGCTACGTCGCCCAGATTCATCTCTGCTACAACGAATCGCGGGCATTTCTCAGCTACTGCTGAGATCACCTGCTCCTGGAAAGGCCAGATGGTGATCAGTCGCACCAATCCCACCTTCAGTCCACGCGCACGGGCAGCCTTTACTGCTGCCTTGGCCGACCGTCCCGTGCAACCGTAGGACACCACCGCAACTTCGGCATCGTCCATGTAGAGATACTCCACATAGCTCATCTTGTCGCGATTGGACTCTACTTTGTTCACCAGCCTTTCGGTCTCCCTCTGGACCATTTGAGGGTTGGTGCTTGGAAAACCGGTTTCGTCGTGGAAGAGGCCGGTGATATGGTACCGGTAACCGGTTCCGAAGTCCGGGATGGCGGGCACACCATCGTTCTCTTTTGCTTCGAATGGGCGAACCGAGCCCGGAGGTCCTTTGGGGGGCTCTCGGTCGATTATCTCTAGCTCATCCGGCCGTGGCAGCGTTACCACCTCCCGGAGATGGCCGACGACTGCATCGCACAGCACCACCGCTGGTGTGCGGTACTTCTCTGCGAGGTTGAAAGCCTTGATCGTGACGTCGAAACACTCTCGTACAGTTGATGGGGATAGCGCGATCATAGGGTGAGGGCCGTGTGTTCCATACCGTGCTTGCATCAAGTCACCCTGGGCGGCTAGGGTAGCAATGCCACTGCTTGGGCCAACTCGCTGAATGTTTACGATCACGCAGGGAGTCTCGGCCATAACGGCGTAGCCTATCCCCTCCTGCATGAGAGAAAAACCGGGACCGCTTGTGGCTGTCATAGATTTGACCCCAACGATTGACGCCCCGATAAGTGCGGAAATGCTGGCTATCTCATCCTCCATCTGAATGAAGGTCCCGCCCACCTGAGGTAAACGCCTGGAAAGAGTCTCGGCGATCTCGGATGAGGGGCTAATGGGGTAGCCAGAAAAGAAACGCATTCCTGCTGCAATAGCTCCCTCGGCAATTGCTTCATTGCCCTGCATCAAGGTTGGCTTTAATGTGTCTTTGGTCATGGCTTCTTTACCACCTCGATGGCGAAATCGGGACACATTATCTCGCACAAACCGCAGCCTGTGCACTTTTCGGGATATGTAAAGTGGGGAGTACCAACGTCGTCAGCCGATAACGCGTTGGTGGGACAGAAAGCGACGCAGATGGTGCACGATTTGCACCATTGGAGGTTAATCTCCACCACGTTCGACCGCTTTCGAGTCTGATTGGAAGGAGATCCAGTATCGATCATCGTTGATCCTTTCTCGCCGCCCTATATAGATTCGGCGATTCCGCTTCCCTTGCATGCTAGCATCCTCCCCAAGGAGGGTCAAGCGGATGTAATACAGTTGTAATGAAGCTGTAATATGTTATATATCAGTCACAAGGGAGCGGCACTCAGACCAGGACTCGGGGCTCAGGACTCAGCATTCCACTTCGCCACGTCTTTTGCGAAATAGGTAATGATCATGTCCGCCCCAGCCCGTTTGATTGCGGTTAGCACCTCCAGCGCCGTGCGTTTTTCTTCCAGCCACCCCATTCGCGCAGCAGCCTTGATCATTGAATACTCACCGCTGACGCTGTAAGCGGCTACCGGCAACTGCACCATCTCCTTCACCCTAGCCAGCACATCCAGATAGGCCAGAGCAGGCTTGACCATTACGATGTCCGCGCCCTCCATGATGTCCAGCTCCACCTCTCTTAAGGCTTCGCGAGCGTTGGTAGGCGCCATCTGGTATGTGGAGCGGTCGCCAAACTGCGGCGCCGACTCGGCAGCATCTCTAAAAGGTCCGTAAAACGCAGATGCATACTTGGCGCTGTAGGCCATGATGGGGGTATCTGAGTATCCGGCGTCATCCAGGCCTCTTCGTATGGCTCCAACCCTCCCATCCATCATATCCGAGGGCGCGACCATATCCGCTCCGGCCTGAACGTGCGACACCGCCGTTCGTGCGAGCAATTCCAGGGTTGGATCGTTCAGTATCCGACCGTTTTCTACGACCCCACAGTGTCCGTGGCTTGTGTACTCACACAAACAGAGGTCGGTTATTACTAACAGTTGTGGAGCGTTTTCCTTTACAGCGGCTATCGCCCGCTGCACAATTCCGTCTCCTCGATAGGCCTCCGTCCCTAACTCGTCCTTACGATCCGGGATCCCGAAGAGAATTACCGATTTCACGCCAAGTGCTGCTATCTCTCGCACCTCGCGAGCCAACGTGTCTAACGACCACTGGTAAACACCGGGCATAGAATTGATCTCATTCTGGACGCCACGCCCCTCTACCACGAACAGGGGATAGATCAATTCTCGGAGATCCAGCCTGGTTTCCGCTACCAGGTCGCGAATAGCTTTCGACTGTCGCAGGCGACGCGGCCGTATCGTGGGAAAAGCAAATTCAGCCGGCAGAGCCCGGCCTTCGGTTCTATCCATAATCAACTCCTGAAGGTCTAACCAGAAACACGGATTCCTGGGGGTTGTTTACAATTGTAAGTCCTGGCTAAATTTGTCACAAGCTTGCATTTTCTATCCGGGAGGCCACTGCATCGCCCTGCCGCCCAAGAGGTGTATGTGAATATGCTGGACAGTCTGGCCGGCATCAGCCCCAGTATTAATCACCAGCCTAAAACCGCTCTGAGCAACCCCTTCCCTCTCAGCCAGCACGGCCGCGGCGCGCACCATCTCCCCAACTATCGGATCGTGCACCGGCTGTAGCTCCAGAGTGCTGGGAATGTGCTCGTTGGGCACGATCAAGATGTGCACCGGCGCCTGGGGATTGAGGTCGCGGAAAGCAGTCAGCCGATCGTCCTGATAGACGATATTTGCCGGTATCTCCCGCGCAACAATTTTACAAAAGATACAGTCCATCTCCTCCTCCTCAAGAGGCTGATACTACAAAGGTTGCGGCTACAGATATATAGGCTACATTTCTATAGCGGTGGCACCGCTCTACAACACGGCTAGTACGCCATCTCCGGACAGCTTTTCCACCTTTGCTCCGGTTATCCGGCCGCCTATCCATTCGGGCTCGGCTGCATAAACCTTTACGTAGTTGTCGGAGAGGCCTTTCCAGCAAACCGAGCCCTCAGACCTCAAACCGAGTCTTCGGGCTTCGTCCGGAGTCAATCGCTCTTCCCAAAAGACCTCCAACATCGAACCGATCAAGCTGGCGCGGAACTTTTCTCCGCTTTCTCTGGCCAGAGCGATCAATCGATCACTTCGTTCCTGTTTGACTTTTGGATCCACCTGATCGGGCATCTTCGCCGCTGGCGTACCCTCTCTTGGCGAGTACTTGAAAACGTGGAAACCCGCCAAGCTGATCGATCGAAGGAATTCCTCCGTCTCCAGAAACTCGGACTCCGTCTCTCCGGGGAAGCCGACAATCACGTCTGTAGTGATAGCAACGCCCGGAAGAGCCTTCTTCGCTTCCGCCACAATTCGCGCGTACTGATCCACATTGTAGCGTCTCCGCATCCGCTTGAGAACGGTATCCGACCCGCTTTGGAGGGAAAGATGGAGGTGTCGACAAAGTCTGCCGGAGTTCCAAAGGTCATACATGTTAGACGACCAGTCCTGTGGTTGTAGAGATGTTAGACGTATCCGTGGAACGTTGGTCTCAGCTAGAATTCTCTCGACCAGTTCCCGCAAACCCTGGCTACGATCCTTAGGCTGTTCATCTTTTACCCCATAGTCCCGACCGTAAGCGGTGATATTGACTCCGGTCAACACGATCTCCTGCCGCCCCTCCAATACGAGCCGCTTGATCTCATCAACGATATCTTCAGCCGGCCTACTTCGCCGGTGTCCCCGAGCCATCGGGACGATGCAATAAGTGCAGTAGTTGTCGCATCCCTCCTGGATTTTTACGAACGCGCGGCTCCTCTCATGTCCCATCTCCCTTTGGGAGATGCCGAGTTTATTCTCACACAGCAGTTGGAGAGTCGTGGATCTGCCCTCTGGCTGGTCCACGGGATGAGAACTCCCACCCACCTCCAGCCCAAATCCTCTCAACGCCTCTACCAACCGCTCTTTCCCCTCGTTCCCCAGAACGGCGTTCACTCCCTCGATAGCCGAAACGGTCTCAGGATCCATCTCTGCATAACACCCCGTCACCAATACAAAGGCTTCGGGGTTAGAACGCACGGCGTGGCGTATCAACTGGCGAGACTTGCGATCCCCGATATGAGTAACCGTGCACGAGTTCACGACAAACAGGTCCACAGGCTGGCCGTTCTGCACGATACTCACACCAGCATCAGACAACTGCCTCGCCATCCGATCACTTTCGCTTTGATTCAATTTGCATCCTAGCGTCGCAATCGACGCGGTTCGTATCTGTTTCAAAGAAAGACCTAATGAAAAAATTTGTGAACTATCCGAACTCCGTTTACTTCCGAGGGAGGATACGAAGTTGTGCGTCTAGTCCCAGCCCTGTAAAGCGGGCGGCTGAGCCGCCAGGCAGAGCTACCTCAACATTCCCGGAGCTACCCACCAGCGCCACCAGCCCGCTACCCTCAGCGTAAGTTCGGACTAGCCCCTGGACGCGGTGCCCCCCTATCTCCAACACCAACCCACCTTTTGGCAGGTCTTGCGCTTTGATGCTTGTTATCAGGTTGCCAAAGCGATCGACATACAGCACAATACCCTCAACCCCACCCCCAGGCAGCTTGCGGGCAACTGGAATCTCGAAAGCTCTAAGGCTATCGATAGAGGGTCCAAAGCTGCTGGTAGTTACTCCTAGCGATAGGTGGGCCGCCACAGGTGCAAAAATATCTCTCCCATGAAAGGTATCGCTGGGATTCTCCAACCAGTAACGGCTTTCAGTAAGTCTCACAGCCTGCCACCCGTCGGGAACGGCGACTGATACGGTTCCGGTGCTGTCCAACGCCGCGAGTCCGCGCTCCGTAGAGCCCCTGCTACCCGCTAGAATGTAGCTGAGAATGCCGTTATCCGGGGCAACAAACAACGCGTTCCCTGTATCCAGGATGATCCCTGCTCGAGTCGTACCTACCCCCGGGTCCACTACTGCGAGATGGACCGTTCTCGGCGGGAAGTATCGAAGCGTCGATTGAAGAACGAAAGCACCACCTCGAACATCTTGGGGAGCAACATCATGGGTCACATCCACCAGAACAGCCGATGGGTTGATGCCAAGGATAACCCCTTTCATCGCGGCCACATAACCATCCACCGTCCCAAAGTCGGTGAGAAGCGTTACCACTCCTGAAGTCGAGTTTCCCACCTGGTTATCCACCTAAGTCCCCCATCTCGTACAACAGTACCGTCGTTGCTACCAACGCTGCCGTTTCAGCGCGGAGTATCCTGGGGCCCAGACTTACCAGTGTCACTCCGGCTTGCTTGGCAATCAAAGCTTCCCTCTCAGAAAAACCGCCCTCAGGCCCCACTAAGAGAGCCACCCTTACCCGGCTCGGCTGATCTGCTGAGTGCTGGGTGTCGAGCCCTGAATCCTGCGTCCTGAGTCCTGAGTCCTGAGTCCTGCGTCCTGAGGACGGTTCTGAGTTCTGGGTTCTGAGTTCTGAGTTCTGGGTATCTCCCCTCTCCATGTGGGGGAGGGGCCGGGGGTGGGGTCCGTCCCTCATACCCCTCTTCCCGTGGGGGAGGGGCTGGGGGTGGAGTCCGCCCTCTCGTCTCCCCTCTAATATGCCTGGCTCACGCAACAATGCTCGGAAGCCCCTAGAGGTCGACTCCTCCTCCCACGCCATTATCGATAGCTCCATCCCACCTGCTTCCTTGCACGCATCGTCGAACGAAAGCATGGTAGCTACCTGTGGGATTACCGCCCTCTTCGATTGCTCGGCTGCCTCCTTCGCTATCTCTGCCCAACGCTTTACCTTTCGCTGGATATCACTGGTCGACGGACGGGATACGCACCGCTCGCTGAGTACCGGGACGAAATGGGAAACCCCTATCTCTGTCCCCTTCTGCAACACCCAGTCGAACTTCTGTCCCTTCAACAGAGCCTGGTACAACACAAGTTCGACCTTGGGTTCGGTTTCTCCAGGCCTTCGCTCAATCACCTCGACCCACACGCTACTTTTCGAAACCGTAGCTATCCGTGCCGGGTATACGAAGCCGGAGTTGTCCAGCAGGTCGATAACCTCGCCCGGCTGCAACCGAAGCACCTTAGCAATCTGATGGGCGGTCTTCCCTCGGATCTCTACTCGCCCCTCCTGGACTGTGCCAGGATCGACGAAAAAGCTATGCAACACCACGCCTACATACCATAGCTCGCCAATCGCCCTCAGCCATAGTCTCCTCGACCCGAAGCCCCACTCTCGTCAGCGCCTCCCGGACCTCTTCCTCCCGTTCGGCGATGATCCCAGAAGCTATCAACGTGCCCTGAGGGTCCAGGACATCGTAGAGGCCCTGCGCCAGGCTCACTATGACGCTGGCGATTATGTTGGCCAATACCAGGTCGTAGGGTCCGGCAGAGACACTGGCTCCTACGTCGACACTTCCCTCAAGCACTCGAACACGTTCCGATAGGCCGTTCATCTCAGCATTTTTACGCGCTACATCCACCGCGACTGGATCCACGTCTACAGCCACTACTTGGGCTGCGCCCAGCTTTGCCGATGCCAGCGACAGGATCCCCGACCCCGTCCCCACGTCCAGAACTCGCATTCCATCTCGAACGTACCGCTCACAGGCGATCGCGCACATCCGGGTGGTGGGGTGGAGCCCGGTGCCAAACGCCATCCCCGGATCCAACTCCAATACCACATCCTCGGGAGCAGCGTCGTACTCTCTCCATGAGGGCTTTATCACTATATGCGAGCCTATCCGCTGGACGTGAAAGAAGTCCTTCCAGGCCTCGGCCCAGTCCTCCTCGGCCAACCTAGATATTTTCAGCGGCTCGATGCGACGAAGCTGCGAGAGGTGCCATAGAGCCTCCTCAGCCCGTTTTACCTTCGCCTCCAGATCGGCGCCCTCAGGCAGGTAGCTTTTTACTATCACCAACCTGCTGGGATCGATCTCCACCCGACCTGGTTCCGCCGATTCCAAGAGCGGCTCCTCGATAGCTACCCCACCTTGCACTATTTGGCTGAAGATCTCCGCCACAGACTCTACAGCCTCGGCCTCGACCTCCGTGCTCAGTTCGATCCATATCAATAGTAGAACCCTCACCCCGACCCTCTCCCATGGGGAGAGGGAGAATAGTAAATTTGGGGACACCCCAAACCCCGCCAGGCGCTGCGCCCTGGACCCGCTTTAGGACGATATCCCAAACCCCGCCATGGGGCTGCGCCCCCTGGACCCCGCTCTTAGCCCGGCCCCTCAGGGCCGAGAGGATAGTACCTTTGGGGACACCCTCGTGACGCTGCGCTCGCTCGCGTCACGCTCGCCAGGCCTCAACGCTGTGCTCGCTCGCGTTGAGTGCCCTGGACCCGCCTTTTGCGGACATTCAAACTGCTGCACTCTGGGCCCGCTTTGCTCCCCTCTCTCTGTAGGAGAGGGGCAGGGGGTGGGGTCCGTACCCCACTAAATCAATAGCCACGGTTTGATGCCGTGGCTACCAAATGCTTCAAAATGGAGGAGCGTACCTGTATCCTATTTGCCCCTCATCTTTCGAGCGATCTTGTCCAGAAGGCCTTCGTCGCCGGGATCCCTCTTCAGGCTCTCGCCCAACTGCCTCAGCAGTTCCCGCTGTTCGTCGTTCAGCTTAGTGGGTACGGCAACCGATACGCGCACTTGCTGGTCACCTCGCCCACGGTCTCGCAGGTATGGTACACCCTTACCCCTAATCCGCAGTACCCTACCCGGTTGGGTGCCAGCCGGCACCTTCAACATGACAGGGCCATCGACTGTAGGTACTTCGATCTCATCCCCAAGGGCTGCCTGGGCTATGTTGATCGGCAGGTCGATAACGATATCATTAGCCTCTCGGCGGAACAGCTCGTGAGGCTTGACATTGACCACTACGTAGAGGTTACCCCGTGGTCCACCGTTGGCACCCGGCTCTCCCTCGCCGGTTAGCCGGATCTGTGTGCCATCGTCTATGCCTGCCGGTATCGTCACCCTGATCTTCCGGGTTACCCGCTCCATCCCCTGGCCATTGCAGTTCTTACAGGGGCTTGAGATCACTGTGCCCTTCCCCTGGCAGGCGCTGCAAAGCACCACGTTGACAAACTGGCCTAGGATCGATTGCTGAACTCGGCGGATCTGCCCCTCACCGTTACACCGCGTACAGCGGGTTGGTTGAGTCCCAGGCTCCGCACCTGAGCCGGAGCAAACGTGACATTGCTCCATGCGGGGGATCTTGAGATCCCTCTCGCAGCCGAAAACCGCTTCCTCGAACTCTACGGTAAGGTCGTATCGCAGGTCGCTTCCCCTCTGCGGTGCATGTCGACGAGTTGCCGATGCCGCCCCTCCTCCGAAGAAGGTCTCGAAAATATCACCGAAGGGGAAACCAGCACCGAAGCCCTCGAAGCCACCCATACCGCCCATACCGAAGTCGCCATTCACTCCAGCATGCCCGAACTGGTCGTAACGCGACCTCTTCTCGGGATCGCACAGGCACTCGTAGGCCTCCTTGACCTCCTTGAACCTCTCGGCAGCCCCGTTCTCTGGGTTCCGATCCGGATGGTACTGGAAGGCTAGCTTCCTATATGCTTTTTTGATTTCCTCGGCGGAGGCGTTGCGACTAACGCCCAGCACCTCGTAATAGTCTCTCTTTATCGCCATCCGGCAGCCCACCTGCCTCGTTTTCTACTGTTTTGGGGCCATATAAATACCGGCTTCCGGTGACCCCATTAAGTAAATATAACTCATGCCCAAAGCCGAATCAACCGTAACCGATCCTGAACTGTGTTACCAGCGGGCGTTATTATGCACAACGCAGACCCATGCGGGCGGTTTATAGTTTGCCCGCTCGCATGGGTCGCTCTGTAAGCTATACCTCTCGGAACTCGCCCTCCACGGTACCCTCATCGGGCCCCTTGTCTCCGGGCTGCTCGCCGCCTGGAGGCGGCTCCTGGCCTGGCTGCTGCTGGCCGTAGATATGCTGCCCAATCTTCTGCAGCGAGGTGTTCAGTTCATCGGTCGTCTGCCGGATGTACTGCGCATCCTGTCCCTGCAGGGCAGACCTCACAGCCGCGATCTTACCCTCAACCTCGCTCTTGATGTCGGCTGGTACCTTGTCGCCCAGATCGCGGAGCATCTTTTCCGCCTGGTAGGCCGCAGTATCGGCAACGTTCCGAGCCTCGACCTCATCCTTCCGCCTCTGGTCCTCAGCGGCGTGCATCTCCGCTTCCTTTACCATCCTGTCGATCTCATCCTTGGTGAGACCGCTGGATGCCTGGATGGTGATGCGCTGCTCCTTACCCGTCGCCTTATCCTTAGCAGACACGTTCAGGATACCGTTGGCATCGATGTCGAATGTCACCTCGATCTGCGGCAATCCGCGCGGTGCCGGTGGAATGCCGTCCAGGATAAACCGCCCAAGGCTCTTGTTCTCCGCCGCCATAGGCCGCTCGCCCTGCAGCACGTGTATCTCAACGCTGGTCTGGTTATCGGCAGCCGTCGAGAATATCTGGCTCTTGGAGGTCGGGATGGTGGTGTTGCGCTCGATCAACTTGGTGGACACCCCGCCCAGCGTCTCGATACCGAGGGATAGAGGCGTCACATCCAGCAGCAGTACGTCCCGCACCTCACCCTTCAGCACACCAGCCTGTATGGCTGCGCCGATAGCCACCACCTCGTCCGGGTTCACACCCTTGTGAGGCTCCTTACCGAACAGCTTCTTCACCGCCTCTTGGACTGCTGGCATACGGGTCTGGCCGCCCACCAGGATGACCTCGTCAACATCGGACGCCGCAACCCCAGCGTCCGCCAGGGCTTGCTTAACCGGGCCAATAGTTCGGTCGATCAGATCGGAGGTCAACTGCTCCAGCTTGGACCGCGTAAGGGTCATGGTCAGATGCTTCGGGCCGCTGGCGTCGGCGGTGATGAAAGGCAGGTTGATCTCCGTGGACTGCGTCGAAGACAGCTCGACCTTGGCCTTCTCTGCTGCTTCCTTCAATCGCTGAAGAGCCATCCGGTCCTGGCGCAGATCGATACCATTCTCTTTCTTGAACTCATCGGCCAGCCAGTCGATCACTCGCTGGTCAAAGTCGTCGCCACCCAGATGGGTGTCGCCATTGGTAGATTTCACTTCGAAGACACCTTCACCCAACTGGAGAATGGAGATGTCGAAGGTGCCTCCACCCAGGTCGAAGACGGCTATAGTCTCATCTTTCTTCTTGTCCAAGCCGTAGGATAGGGACGCAGCCGTCGGCTCGTTGATTATTCGAAGAACGTTGAGACCTGCAATAGTCCCCGCATCCTTGGTCGCCTGGCGCTGGCTGTCGTTGAAGTAAGCGGGAACAGTGATTACCGCATCGGTGACCTTTTCGCCCAGATAAGCCTCAGCATCAGCTTTCAGCTTCTGGAGAATCATGGCGGAAACCTCAGGTGGCGAATAGGCTTTATTGCCCATGTGTACCTGGACGTCTCCGTTTGGGGCTTCCCCCATCTTGTAAGGCACCAGCTTACGATCGCGCTCGACATGGTCCTCGCGGAACTTCCGCCCCATGAATCTCTTAATCGAAAAAATGGTGTTGTCTGGGTTGGTGACTGCCTGGCGCTTGGCTACCTGCCCTACCAGTCGCTCCCCGGTCTTGGAGATAGCGACCACCGAGGGTGTTACTCGGCCGCCCTCCGAGTTGGGAATTACCGTGGGCTCACCGCCCTCCATGACAGCCACAACCGAGTTGGTAGTACCTAGGTCAATTCCAATAACCCTCGGCATGCCTATCACTCCTTATTATCTTTATCGTTATCACTTCGTTGTTTGCCGACCTTCACCATAGTCGGCCTGATGACGCGGTCGTGGAGTTTGTAGCCCTTCTGGATCTCCTCCACAACCACATCGACGTCGCCCTCACCCTCCTCCCTTAAAACCGCCTCATGGACGTAGGGATCGAATTCCTTGCCGAGGGCTTCGATTGGGACTACTCCTTCCTGCTCCAGAACGTTCCTAAGCTTCCTGTCTATCAGCTTAATGCCCTCAACCCAGCCTGTTGTCTGCTGATCTTGAGGGACTGCTCCGATAGCCCGTTCAAAATCGTCTAGTACAGGCAGGATCTTCTCAATCAGGGAGGCATTGG